>SLJN01000174.1 GCA_007135115.1 Balneolales bacterium | reverse complement strand
GGGTTAGTCATTTCATTAAGATTTTTATTTTTAATCAGTATTTCTGAGGTTTATAAAAAATAATCATACTGTTAAAATTTGGCTCCTTTCATTCGCATATTGGCATAATCTTTAATGCAAAAAATTTAAATGATAAAGTTGTAACAAAACTGTCACAGCCTGCGTATACATTCGACGATCAATCATTAGCTGGATAACATGATGAGGCTGTACATTTTACTTTTATCGGTGATTTTTCTCTTCCTTCCACTAAAGGCTAAGAGTTTAGGTTCCAATTTTGACACACCTTCTTATTCTGAATCCCATAATACCAACAGCGGCCCAACCCGCACCGAAACCTTCAGGGTAGACGGTCCGGTAGATCTGGAAGTTACTACTCGCGGAGGGTGGATTGAAGTGCAACGCGGCCCCTCGGAAGAGGTTAAGGTTGAAATGTTTGTTGACCGGTCCTTTAGTTTTTTCGGAAGAGATCAAAGCCTCGATCAGCACCGAATTGTAATACAGCAGCGTAACAATGCCATTAAAGCTCTTGCGGACCCCAGAGGGCAATCAGGGCCGGTTGTATCTTTCCGGGTAACGGTTCCTGAAGAGACTTCAGCTAAATTAAAATCATCGGGAGGGTCCATTAAAGCCAACGGCGTATCCGGTAAACACTCCCTGGAATCCAGTGGTGGGTCGATTGATGTACAGTACACCAAGGGGACAACGCAGATCAAAGTATTTGGCGGAAGCGTTAAAGCTAAACATATTGACGGAGCCTTGCATGTTGAGACCTTTGGAGGATCGGTGAACAGCAATTTTATCAACGGAGAGGCGCGTATACGCAGTCACGGCGGCAGCATCAATGTGTTAAACCTCGAGGGCGGACTGCTCATTGAAAATATGGGCGGAACCGTCACCAGCCACATTAGCAAGCTTGGTGAGGGGGTACGCGTCTCAACAAGCGGCGGGTCGATTGACTTTATAATCAACCAGAACGATCTGTTCGATCTTGTTGCACAAGCTTCCCAGGTGATGGTGTATCACGGAATGAAACACGCCGAACTGCTCAATCTCATAAATCAAGAAAATGTTCGCAGAGAAAAGCTTTCTGAACTCAGCTCAGACTCCGATCGCCGAGCGGGCTCATTCAACTTGAGCAACGGTGAGGTTCCGGTGATACTGGAAAATGAAGCCGGCATTGTCAATATCTTTATGTATCAGGAAGAGTAGTCGGGTGATGAAACCTTCATCAATTTCATATTTTCGTGATCACTTCTTCCGGTGGATGGCTACCGGAATTTGTTGCTTTGTGCTGCTGGCTGTTCATCGTCCATCATTAGCAGATACCACAGAGTACGTGGATTTGAGCATTGAGCATTTTGATAATGAGTACTATTCCGCATTCCTTACCGATCGCTGGCTCTACAGCAACACTTTTGAATCAGATTTTGCATCCCCGAAGTTCGACGATTCCGATTGGATTCCGGTCAGCACTACGCTATCTGCTTCAGACCGCAGCTTCATTGATTGGGAAGGAGAGGGGTGGTTTCGCCTTCATGTGAATGTGGACTCTTCCCTGGTCGGAGTACCGTTAATGTTTGATGAATTAAAACGATCCGGTTCGGTGGAAATGTGGCTCAACGGGAATGCATTTTATACTAAAGATTCATCATACGAAGTCTTTCGCAGGCCAACGGAGTCGCAACGGGTTTTCAGTTTTAATCAACCCGGTAAGCAACTGCTGGCCATACATTATCGGAATCAACAAAGCACGTTTAACACAGAACCCGGTTTTCGATATGATCTGGTTAAAGCGGAGCCGCACATCACGCAGATCATGGAAAAGCTTCGCATTACGGGTAGTTTGCAATACTTTGTTACCGGTACGCTTCTGGTTTTTTGCTTGTTGCACATTTTGCTTTTTGTTTATTATCGCAGACATCGCACCAATCTCTATTTTGCGATATTTTGTGCGCTGCTGGGAGCCTATCTGTTTTTTCATTATCAGGCAGAATTGCTTGGAACCCGAAGCCCGGATGAATTCGGGATGTTCCTCAAAGTTTTGAGATCATTGGCGATACTGAGCTTCATCCGGTTTACCTACGACATTCTGAACCCGGAATCATTGCCGATTTATCGTTATAGCTTTTACTCGGCAGTTATCCTGGTTGATGTATACTTGTATTACCTGGATCCCGCTCTTGTCTACAATTTGCTCACAGAAGTGGTCATTCTTCTGTTTGTGGCAGATCTCGGATTCATGCTCATTCGCGGATGGAAACAGAAAATGGAAGGCATCACCATTTTTGGAGTGGGACTTGCCGCATTTATCATCGCCCAATTCATAACCATGTTGCAGGTTTATGAGTGGGTGGGAGGCTATCGCGATTGGGTTGAACTTACCGGAACAGGAATTTTACTGACGAGTATGTCCATCACATTATCGCGCAAGTTTGCCATGACCAATTTGCATTTAGAAGAGAAACTGGAAGAAGTAAAGTCACTATCCGCCAAAGCTATAGAGGAAGAGCGAAGACGACGGGAAAGCGAGATAAACCGCAAATTACTGGAAGCCGATAACGACCGTAAAACCCGCGAGCTGGAAGAGGCGCGGCAACTTCAGCTGAGTATGTTACCGGGAGATATCCCCAAAACATCGCACTTCTGTGTCACCGCCGGAATGAAAACCGCTACGGAAGTGGGCGGGGATTACTACGATTACGGATACAACCAAAAAGGCAACTTGGTTATAGCACTGGGAGATGCGACAGGTCATGGCGCCAGAGCAGGAATTTTGGTAACCGCAGCTAAAAGCGCATTTCATGCCGGAGTTAAGCACTACGAGAATGCGCATCTGCTCAAAGAGATGTCGCAGGCTATACGAAGTCTGAATCTGAAAGGGATTTATATGAGCATGGCTCTTGCCGAATGTAATGCCAATACGGTTACGATCTCACAAGCCGGGATGCCACCGGTTGTTCACTATGATCAATCCGAACAGAATGCAAAATTGTATACATGCAAAGGTATGCCTTTGGGAAGTACCCGGGATTTTCCTCACGAATCTGTAACGATTGAGATGGAAAAAGGCGATTTTGTTGTTCTGATGAGTGACGGGTTACCCGAAGCTATTAACCGGTACGATTTTATGGAGGGGTACAAGGATATCATCAGTATAATTGAGCGTTTTGCTGATGCCACTCCTGACCGGCTCTATCAAGAGTTGATTGATCTGGTTATCGGGGGGCCTTCACACAAACATCCGCCCGATGACGTCACCGTCGTAATTTTGAGCTATTAAACACAATGCATTATAGATCCGAAAGAAGTCGATATGAACCGAATAATAACCTATAAACTTCTGCTGATACTGGTTTTCTCATTTTCATGGGTTTTGCCGGCAAATGCACAAAACGGCGATCCGGAAAACGACGAGGAAGAAGAAACCTTTGAAGACGATCCGTTTTTTCAGAGACCATTGCAGGAGCTGCTTCAGCAAGAGGAGTACGAACGTCGTTTAAGGGAGACAGATTCATTGTTGGTTTCCAAGAGGCGCATAGACTTTCCGGCCCGTGATTTCACCGGACCAAGCACCCATCCCGGGCCGGCGGACTTATATCAGAATATACCTTTGGGAATTCGGTACAACAGGGTAGACGGACTGTTTCTGGGCATTCATAACAAGCCCTTAAAATGGTCACCCGATCGCAACAGGATCATGAAAATGTACGGCTCAATTGGATATGGATTCCGGTCGCGTAACTGGCAATACAGCATCGGGGTGGAACGGCTGTTCGGATACAATCAGAACCTAAAGCTGGGATTTTTATATCGTAACATGCTGGTTACCGATGATATGTGGCGCACCGCTCCGACAGAAAACTCATTGACTACGTTTTTCAGCGGCTACGATTTTCTGGATTATTACGAAGTGGAAGGCATTCAACCATATCTTGTAGCGAGGACGGGTCAGCTATTGGAACACACGCTTGCCTTTAAAAGTGAGGACCATTTCTCAGCCGAGCGAAATACACGGTTTGTGGTGTTTGGCACCCGGAGCAACATGAGACCAAACCCATCTATTGACGAAGGGCACATGCAGCGTTTGGTATGGACAACCACTTTCCATTCGGGAGGTTTCGTACTGGATGAACGTTTATCCATTGCCGGCGAATTACGAGCTGAAATGGGAGACTTAGAGTGGCTCGATTCGGATTTTGCTTTCAATCGGTATG
>SLJN01000331.1 GCA_007135115.1 Balneolales bacterium | reverse complement strand
TTCTGAAAGCACTGCAATACCCGTGGTACGAGACCCGGGGTCAACACCAAGTATAACGGAATGCCCCATGATGGATTAATTGGTGCGGATAGAGCTGTTTGTTCCCGCGGTTTTAGAAAGCAGGTGGATATTATTTATTCGGATGTTGTTGTCAATAAATTTGCACATATCATAAATCGCCAGGCACGCAACGGATACAGCCGTTAGTGCTTCCATTTCAACACCGGACTTGCCGGGCGTTTTTATAAATGACTGGACATTTATAGAATGGGCTTCATCATTCAAATGAAACTCAACGCTGATGTCAGACAGCGTATTCGGATTACAGTAGGCAAACAGGTTCGAAGTTTGTTTAGCTCCGAAAATACCGGTTATTTCCGCTACCGTAAGGACGTCGCCTTTAGAAACCGTTTGCTCTTTAATTTTTGTGTAAATTTCATCCGACAATTCAATGGTTCCCATTGCAAGTGCTGCTCGCCCCTCGTCGGATGCGGTGATTACCGGCTCCGGAAGCTCTTTATCTTTATCGGGAAATTCTGATTTATCTGAAGTTACCATAGGTGTTTAAAACTAAGAATTGTGATCCTGTTCGTGTAATCGCTGAAGGTCATACATGAGCTCCTCACTGATGCCATTGGTTGAAAAGCCTCCGTCATGGAAGAGGTTCTGCATGGTGACCTTACGAGTAAGGTCGGAAAACAATGTAACGCAGTAATCGGCGCATTCATCTGCAGACGGATTGCCAAGGGGCGCAATTTTTTCGGCAAACTCGTACATACCGTCAAATCCCTTAATTCCCGAACCGGCAGAAGTCTTCGTAGGTCCTTGTGAAATGGTATTAACGCGGATGCCCCGGTCACCCAGACGGCTGCCAAAATTTCGGGCAACACTTTCAAGCAGAGCCTTGGCATCGTTCATATCCGAATATTTGGAGAATATGCGTTGAGCGCCGATATAGCTAAGAGCTACTACACTGCCGCCGTCATTCACCATATTATGGGTGGATGTCGCCGATTGCAGAATTTTATGCAGGGAAACGGCAGAAATATCCAGGGTTTGCTGATAAAAGGTGTAATTCAGGTCATCGTATTCTTTCTTTTTGCGGATGTTAGGAGACATCCCGATGGCATGAAGTATAAAGTCAATATTGCCAATCTTTTCCTTCACCTGACTAAACAAATCATCCACTTCATCTTGTTTGGAGACATCACAAGGAATGACGGGGGCACCGGTCTCTTTAGAAAGCTCATCCAGGGCGCCCATGCGTAAGGCAATAGGTGCATTACTCAGTGCAAATTCCGCGCCTTCGCGGTGGCAGGCCAGGGCAACACGCCATGCGATACTTCTATCATCAAGTGCTCCGAATATGATTCCTTTTTTCCCTTTTAACAGGCCGTTTCCGTTTTGTGCACTCATAGTGGTTTAAATAAAATTAATTGGGTTTGTTTTGATCGGTTTGCAACAGAGAATAATCAACCTGAAAGACTATTGCTACACCGCAAAATATAATGTCTTGTTCTGTGTTGAAGAAAGGCTAAACAAAATGTGGATAATTCTGTTGATAGTCGTATTTATAGTCCCTATTTTTTGAGACTCTGCAAAAATCGTGTATAAAACCCATGTTCGAAGATTTATCAACTAGGCTGGAATCGGCTTTTAAATCGGTTACCGGCCAGGCAAAAATTACCGATGTCAATATCGCGGAAACCGTCCGGGAAATCCGGCGTGCTCTGCTTGATGCTGACGTAAACTACGAAGTAGCGCGTGAGATGACCCAAAAGGTCAAGGATCAGGCGCTTGGGAGTGGTGTGCTGCAGAGTGTCTCGCCGGGGCAGCAATTTACCAAAATCGTCTACGATAATTTGGTAGAAGTTCTCGGTCAGGAACAAGTTGATATCAACTTCGGGGAAAAGCCACCCACGGTCATTTTGATTGCAGGTTTGCAGGGCTCCGGTAAAACCACATTCACCGGAAAGCTTGCCCGAATGCTCAAAGAGCAGGGCAAAAACCCCATGATGGCCGCTGCTGACGTCTATCGACCTGCCGCCATTGATCAGCTCAAAACACTGGGTGAGCAGACTGAGCTTCCGGTTTACTCCATTGAAGAAAAAGATGCGGTCCGGGTAGCAAAAGAGGCGGTTCAAACGGCTAAAAAGAACGCCCACGATGTGGTGATCATTGACACAGCCGGGCGAATGCACGTCGATGAGACCATGATGGAAGAGGTTGCCGCAATTAAAAAAGCGGTTAAACCCGATGAAATTTTATTCGTTGTTGACTCCATGACCGGTCAGGACGCCGTTAACACTGCTCTGGAGTTCAACAAACAAATTGACTACGATGGTGTAGTCCTCACCAAGCTTGACGGTGACACTCGCGGCGGCGCGGCACTTTCTGTCCGCAATGTCGTCAATAAGCCGATTAAGTTTATCAGTACCGGTGAGAAACTCGATACTATAAGTGCGTTTTATCCGGATCGGATGGCGCAGCGTATTCTGGGAATGGGTGATGTGGTTTCACTCGTGGAAAAAGCCCAGGAACAGTATGATGAAGAGCAGGCGAAAAAGCTGCAATCCAAGATAAAATCTGAAGAGTTTAATCTTGAGGATTTTTACGAGCAGCTGCAGCAGCTCAAGAAAATGGGTTCAATGAAGGACCTTGCCGGGATGATCCCCGGTATGAACAAGCAGCTCGAAGATGTCGAAATTGATGATGATACCTTAAAGCCCATCGAGGCGATCATCAACTCAATGACTATCGAAGAGCGAAGGAACCCCAATGTTTTAAACGGCAGCCGTAGAAAGCGCATAGCTAAAGGCTCCGGCACAACGGTCAGAGACATCAATGATCTGATTAAACAGTTTAGTCAGATGAAGAAAATGATGAAGACGATGACCAAAATGAACAAAGCCGGACGGGCTATGGAAGGCCTGAAGAATTTGCCTATGATGGGCCGCCGTTAATCCGTTTTTATTATTTAACCTGAAGCAACAAACAACAGAGGAGAAAAACCTTGGTAAGAATTCGACTTCAACGTTACGGTCGCAAGCGTCGGCCTTATTACCATATCGTCGCAGCAGACCAGCGCACCAAGCGTGATGGTCGTATAATAGAAGATCTTGGCCGGTATAACCCGTTCGCCGAATCAGGAGAGCGGGTCAAGCTGGACAATGAGCGTGCCGCTCACTGGATCCGCACCGGTGCAAAACCATCAGACACCGCCAAAAGCATACTGAAACGCGAAGGCATTTTTTACAGATTGCATCTTGAGCGCTGGGGATGGTCAGAAGATAAAATCGAAGAGACCATAAACCAGTGGAAAGAAGAGCAAACCGCTAAGCGTGAAGATAAGCGAACTCCGAAAGCTGAAAAAGCTGAACGCCTGAAGGCTGAAGAAGAAGCTTTCAAAAAAGCTGAAGAGCAGCGTAAGAAAGAAGAGGCCAATAAAGCTGAGGAAGCTAAAAAAGCTGCCGAAGAAGAGGCTCAAAAAGCCGAAGAAGCGGAAGCTCCTGAAGCAGAAGAGGCCGCTGCTGAAGCACAGGCTGACGAAAGCGCCGCTGCGGAAGAAGCTCCTGCAGAAGAAAAAGCTGAGCAGACTGAAGAAAAAGAAGCCGGCGAAGCTGAAGCCAAGCAGGAGAAGGCTGAAGAAGCAAAAGCTGAAGAGTCTGAAAAGCAGGAAGAAGAAAAGCCTGCTGAGACAAAAGCTGATGCTGAAGAGGATAAGGCCGAAGAGAAAAAGGCAGAAGCCAAAGCCGAATCTAAAGAAGATGCCGCAGATGCATCTGATGAGTCCGCTTCTGACGACGAGAAGAAAGAAGACAAGTAAAAATATTTTTCGAAGATGGCTGCCCCTGAAGATACCGGCATGACGGCATTGGGCACCATCGTGAAAGCCCACGGGTTAGACGGTGGTATCATCGTTGATCCAAAAGTGGATTCAGCGGAGTTTGAGAAAATCACCCGCATTTTTATTCGCGACCGCAGAGGTGATCTGATTCCGTATCAGGTAGAAAACTCCCGGTTAGACCGGAAAAAAGGTCGCGAGACGTTCTTTGTTAAACTGGCTTTTATAAATGATCGCACCACGGCCGAAGATCTTGCCGGATCTTCCATATTCACGGAAGAAGAAATTCCGGAACTGTTACCGGAGGTAGAACTTCCGGATGTACTGGACTGGCAGGTTTTCGACGTTGATCAACAACAACTCGGCGTTGTCAGTGAAATAATGGATTCACCTGCGCATCCGATCATATCGGTTTCAGGGGAAATAATTGGAGAACTATTAATCCCCTGGGTTGATGAGTACATCGCCGAAGTTGATGAGGAAAACAATGTCGTGGTTGCAAAAAACATTGACCGGTTAATTCCGGATGAGTAAATCCCTATGATGAGAATTGATTTGATATCGGCTGTGCCGGATGTGCTGCGAAGCCCTATAGAGCACAGCATCATAAAACGAGCGCGGGATGCCGGGTTCGTTGATATACAAATACACGATCTTCGGGATTACTCAACCGATAAACACCGGAAAGTTGACGATTATCCGTATGGCGGTGGCGGTGGCATGGTGCTTTCTCCTCAGCCCGTGTTTGACTGCATTGAGTCGCTTCAGGGGGAGCACAACTATGACGAAGTAGTGTTCCCGACTCCGGATGCACCCGCTTATGAACAACAAGATGCCGTCAACTTCTCGATGAAAAAAAATATCATCATCCTATGCGGTCATTATAAAGGCGTCGATCAACGCATTAGAGACTCTTTGGTTACCAAAGAGTACAGCATTGGAGATTACGTACTATCCGGAGGAGAACTTCCGGCACTGGTAATGGTTGATTCCATTGTTCGATTGATACCCGGTGCTATCGGCGATGCCCAAAGCGCATTAAGTGATTCCTTTCAGGAAATATTGCTCGGAGCACCCGTTTACACCCGCCCGGCGGATTTCAGGGGAATGAATGTTCCGGAAATTTTGCAATCGGGGGATCACAAAAAAGTTGAACAGTGGAAGCATGAACAGGCTATAGAAAAGACAAAAAAGGTACGGCCTGACCTATACGAGAATTTTATACAGGAACAGCAAAACCAGGAATGGCAGCAATAGCATTATGGAAAAGTTAAAATTGGTAGAAGAAACTCAGGTCCGTGACGATCTGCCGGAATTTGGTGCGGGAGATACCGTCAATGTACATTACCGGGTCCGGGAAGGCGAAAAAGAAAGAATTCAGCAGTACCAAGGAGTGGTATTGCAAAAGCGAGGCAGTGGCGCCAATAAAACATTTACGGTAAGAAAAATGTCCGGCAATGTTGGTGTTGAGCGAATCTTTCCGATGTATTCGCCATATATAGCCAAAATTGAGGTGAAAAAGCGCGGAAAAGTTCGTCGTGCTAAGATTTTCTATCTGCGGAATCTCACCGGTAAGGCCGCCCGAATTCAGGAGCGCAAGTAATTTCCGGTTAAAACCGGTAAGCTATTAAAACCCCGGCCGGGAAACTGAGCCGGGGTTTTTTAGTTCTGTACCTTTGTAACTAACTCCATTTGTGTCGGTATTTTCGGAATCAAATTTCAGCTTTTTTTGCGATTGATGAATAGTTAGATGATGTTAGTGGTGTTTAGTATCTTGCAAAGTTACGCTATCATACAAAATGACGTTCAGAATATTTCAGAATAAAATAATTACGGAGTAGGAGATTTTATGGGCAAAAGAACACCGTTTTACGGCATTCATGAACAACTCGGTGCAAAAATAATTGATTTCGGCGGATATGATATGCCGGTGCAATATGCTGGCATCCGTAAAGAACACATGGCCGTTCGTGAAAAAGCAGGTCTGTTTGATGTATCACACATGGGAGAGTTTTTTGTTTCAGGTCCTGAAGCCGCAGATCTGATTCAATACGTAGCGGTCAATGATGTAAATAAATTATTTCCCGGTCGGGCCCAGTACTCAGCACTTTGTTACGAAAACGGTGGGATGATCGACGATTTGATCATCTATATGCTGGACGATCAGAAATACATGCTGGTAGTAAATGCTGCTAATAAAGACAAAGACCTGGAGTGGATAAATTCCAAAAACACCTTCGACGCCAAGGTAGAGGATCAATCAGATCGTACTTGTCTGTTGGCCGTTCAAGGACCTTCAGCTCCTGAAATCGTACAAAAGCTAACCTCTGTAGATGTTGGTGAAATCAAGTTTTATCATTTTGCGACAGGTGACTTTGCTGGTGCATCTAATGTGGTGATATCTGTAACCGGTTATACCGGAGAAAAAGGTTTTGAGCTCTATTTTGATGCTCAGAATAATGATCCATCTAAGGTATGGTATGAATTGATGAAAACCGGCGAAGAATACGGCATTGAACCAGCCGGTCTTGGTGCACGAGACACGCTCAGACTCGAAGCCGGCTTACCTCTGTATGGTAATGATATAACAGACGAGACAACTCCCATTGAAGCCGGATTAGGATGGATCACAAAACTTGAAAAAGGTGAGTTCATCGGCAGAGATGCCATTAGTAAAGTTAAAGAAGCAGGTCCGTCCAGAAAACTGATTGGTTTTCAGATGAGTGAGCCCAAGAAAATCCCCCGAAAAGACTATAAAATCACTTCGACTTCCGGGGATGAACTTGGTGTGGTTACCAGTGGCGGACTTTCAATCGTTTTGGATCGAGGCATTGGTATGGCTTATGTTGATACCGAGCATGCGCAACCCGGTAATCAGGTGAATATTCAAATTCGTAATAAACCGGTGGCGGCCGAATTGGTTAAACCTCCATTTATAAAAAAGAAGTAGGACTTAAAGCCTGATGGCCAAATCAATCGATGTATTTTCCACAGCCCAAGCCTTCGCTGAAGATGAGCTAAAGGGCTGTGATGTAGCCGTTATTGACGTCTTACGTACCGGGTCCAGTATTACGACGGCATTGGTTAACGGAGCCAAGAGTGTAATTCCGGTTGCCGACATGGGGGAGGCAAGCAAAATTGCCGGTAATCTGGATGCTCGCAATTACCTGCTATGCGGCGAACATAACGGCTATCGCATCGATGGTTATCAAATTGGAAACTCGCCAAATGAGTTTAGCGAGGAAAAAGTCAAAGATAAAACACTCATTCTCAATACGAGTAATGGGTCCGGTGCCATCCGGCGGAGTCATCTTGGCTCGAAGGTAATGGTTGCTACGTTTTTGAATATGGAGCGGGTAATCACCGAACTCAGAGAGAGCCAAAAAGATATCATTCTGATTTGTGCCGGAACCCGGAACAGACTTGCTATTGAAGATCTACTTTGTGCCGGAGCCATCATACATGGTTTGCTCGGAGGTAAGTTGCACGGCCATGAGACCGATGGTGCTAAAGTTGCTTTCAGCCTTTTTGAAAAGTTCGGTGAAAACATTGAGTATGTAATCCGAAACTCAAACCATGGCGAGTGGTTGGTGGAAAAGTTCGGAGATGAAGACCTGGTCTATTGCAGTCAAAAAAATATCTATCCGGTACTGCCGGTCTTGAAAGAAGGAGTCATTAAATTAGCCGATGGCATCTGAGAAGAAAAAGACGAATAAAAAAACAGCCAGCAAGAAAGATGACAATGGCATCTTAAAGCCGGGACGCAAACTCGAAATTCTCGGGATTGTGATTATGGCGATTGCCGTTCTGCTGGCTTTGAGTATCGGCACCTACCGAAGCGGGGATTATGCCATCATTTCATCAGCAGAATTTTCGGAATTGATGAAGTTTGACTCCGGACCGGCTTTGCGCATTCAAAACGGATTGGGGCCGCTCGGGGCATACCTTGCCCACTTTTTTGTTGATATCCTGTTTGGATACCCCAGTCTTTTGATAGCCGGACTGGCATTTGCAATCGGGTGGAAGATTTTTCGGCATCATAATCTGCAAACCATGGTTTCATGGTCGGTTTATTATACCTGTGTGATGATTCTCGCAGCTTCTATATGCGGATGGCTCTATATCGAACAGGATTTGATTTCCTCTGCCTGGAGCGGTTCCGCCGGGATTGTGGTTGCGCAGTTTTTGAGATCGTTTACCGGTCAGTTTGGTCCCATTATCATTCTGGGCAGTTTGAGTATAATTGCACTTTTGTTTCTGGTAGATCGCGATATTCAGGCTACTATTGATCGCATCAAAGATTGGGGAGAGCGACGAAGAGAGGAAAAAGCACAGAAGAAGCAAGCTGCGATGGAACAAGCCGAAAAAGCTCCGGTACAGGAAGAACGGCAAGTCCAAAACGGAACAGAGTCGCAAAAGAAGCAAAAACCGGTTGAGAAAAAAGCGAAGACTCCGGATGCCAAGGATAAAGAAAAATCCTCTGAGCAATCGGATGAATCATTAGATGACATCATCTCAAAATCTCAGGAAGCTGAGCAAAATCGGATTCGAAAGCAGAAAGAAGAAGAGTCTGATATCGAAAATAAACCTCCAAGAGCTGTCCTGGATAAATCCGAACAGGAATCCGTAGCGTCAGAAGAGGAGGATGATAAGGCCGGTCAGAATGTTCAAAAGCAGGAGAAACAATCTGAGGATGATCTCGAAATTTCTGTCTATGTCGGCAAAGAAGAGGAAGAGGTAGGAGAGAAGGCTCTTCAGAAAGAAAATAAGACCAAGGCTAAGGAGCAGCCGGTCATCAAATATAAATTCCCGGGACTCGATCTTCTGGATAACCCGCCTGAAGAAGGCAACGAAGTTGATTTTGAAGAAATCAACTCCAATAAAATGGTGATCCTCGATAAACTGAAACGCCATGGGATCGAAATCACTGGGATTGAAGCGGTCGTTGGACCTACGGTGACGCTGTATGAGTTACAACCCGCTCCTGATGTGAAAATCAGTAAAATTGAAAGTTATGCCAACGACCTGAAAATGGCGATGGCAACAAAAGGGTTGCGCATTATTGCTCCGATACCCGGTAAGTCTAAAGTCGGCATTGAAGTGCCGAACCGGAAAAGTCAGACGGTTTACATTAAATCCCTGCTGAAAACCAAAAAATTCGTAGAGACCAAACAGAGTCTGCCTATAGCTTTCGGGCGAACGATTGAAAACGAGGTTTTTATGTTAGACCTCGCATCGCTTCCACACTTGCTGATTGCCGGTGCGACGGGCTCAGGTAAGTCTGTCGGGATCAACACGCTGATCACCAGTTTGCTTTATAAGTGCCATCCGGAAGAGCTGAAGTTTGTATTGGTTGATCCGAAAAAAATTGAGTTGAGCCTGTACCGGCTGATGGAAAATCATTATCTGGCCACATTGCCGGGGGAGGATGAATCCATCATCACCGATACGCAAAAAGTATTGGAAACACTCAACAGCGTTTGCAAGGAGATGGACTCCCGCTATGACCTGCTAAAAATGGCAATGGTTCGCGACATCAAAGCTTACAACAAAAAATTTAAAGAAGGCGCACTCGATTCGGAAGAGGGTCATCGGCATCTGCCCTACATTGTGGTGATTATCGATGAGCTTGCCGATTTGATGATGACGGCCGGAAAAGCAATTGAAGAACCCATCGCAAGATTGGCACAGCTGGCACGGGCGGTAGGAATACATCTGGTGCTTGCAACACAGCGGCCTTCCGTAAATGTGATCACGGGAACCATTAAGGCAAACTTCCCGGCACGCATCGCTTACCGGGTGGCATCAAAAGTGGATTCCCGAACGATCCTTGATACTATGGGGGCCGATCAGCTGGTAGGAAAAGGGGATATGCTGTTTTCAGGAGGCTCCGGTATGGTTCGCATTCAAAATGCTTTCGTATCGACGGAGGAAGTCGAGCGCATCACCGAATTTATAGGTCAGCAAGAAGGCTATCCGGCTCCGTATGCGCTTCCGTTGCCTGATGAAGCGGAGGAAAATGGCGGCGGAGAGCTTGAAGACCGGGATGAATTATTCGAAGAGGCTGCAAAAGTGGTTGTACTTCATCAAAAAGGATCCGTTTCACTTGTTCAGCGAAAATTGAAACTCGGATACAACCGCGCCGGTCGAATCGTTGATCAATTGTACGCTGCCGGAGTTGTAGGACCCAGTAAAGGGAGTGCTGCAAGAGAGGTACTGGTAGCAGATGAAGACGAGCTTAACGAATTACTGGAAACGATAAATGATTAAACTTCTCATTCTTTTTCCCCTGTTGATGCTATTGAATACGACATCAGCACAGGACCGTGCTCTGGATCAGCTGAGGGAAAAACTGGAAGCCGGCGAGGTGTTGCTCGGAGAAATCGATCATACCTTCGAAGACCAATACACCGGAAATGTAGAGGAACATTCCGGAAAAATCTGGATTGGTAAGGACCGCTATAAAATTGATGTCGGAACACAGCAGGTTTTGGTGATTGATGATGTATCCCGGGTGTACAATGAATCCGAAAACCGGCTGATTATAAGCCAATATGAGCCTGAGGAAGATGATTTCGCCCCGTCGAGGCTTTTGAATTTATCGGATGACGTATTCACCATGGATGAGCGCCGGGAGAACGGTAGCTATTTCATCAAACTAGAATCAGATGATCCGTTCGAAGAGCTCAAACTCGTTGATATAGAACTTGATGACAACCTGGTGCCGGTCAGTATAAAAGCTGAGGACCAGACCGGAAACACCTATTCTACAATTTTTCGGGAAGCCCGGTTTGAGGTATTAGAGGAAGATGTTATTACGATCGACTACCCGGATGACGCCGAAATTGTGGATATGAGAGAGTAACGAAGCCGGCAGCATGCAAAAATCAGCAAAGTTCATTGCCGGATTAATCATCGCCGTTTTTTTCCTGTGGCTTGTTCTCAGAAACATTGAAGTCCGGGAAGTGATCCAATATATGCAGGGTATTTCGTATTGGTGGCTGATACCCTATGCCATCGTTTCCATCCTCAGTCATTATTTAAGAAGTGAGCGCTGGCGGTTGCTGGTTAAACGAGAAAATATCTCTCATCAGCGGGATACCTTATTTGCCGGTGTGATGATAGGGTATCTGGTGAATTATGCCGTACCGCGTCTCGGCGAGGTTTCCCGGTCGGTTTATGTTGCAAAAAAAACGGATATGAGCACCAGCGATGTGATCGGCACCGTGGTTCTGGAACGAGTTATTGACCTGGCTTGCATGCTTTTAATGGTGACGGTTGTACTGTTTGTTATCATCACCGATTTGGAAACCATGCAAAGGGTCTTCGGTGAAGAGACCTTATCGTTTTTGGCTTGGCTTGGTGAATGGCAACAGATTATAGCCATTGCGCTGTTAATGGGAATCGGGGTATTATTCCTTTATCTAAGTTATCTGGCACTGAACAAATGGAGAAAGACAAGCGAAACCGGGAAAACCGCGGCAAAACGTGTTGAATCCGCCGTTAAAAACTTTGCTTATGGTTTAACCGCCATATTCCGAATGAAGAACTGGCCCTGGTTTCTGTTGACGACCTTTCTCATTTGGTTCGGGTATGCCTTAATGGCCTATATCCCGTTTACCGCTTTCGGGATTACATCAGAATATGGATTAGGTTTCACCCATGCCTGGGTTGTGATGATCATATCTGCAATCGGAGTTGCTCTGCCCTCACCGGGAGGGGTGGGGACGTATCACTGGTTTGTGACGCAAACTCTGGTGGTCCTTTATAGTGTTCCGCTTACGGTAGGTATCGCCTATGCATTTGTAACACACGCCGTAATGATGATCCTGGTGATTGTTGTAACACCGATAATTGTACTTTTGAATACCGGTGGAAAATTAAATTTCAGCTTTCTAAACAGATCATTATAATTGCATAATTACGTTTAATAAAGGCTTCAAAAGCTATACCGGAATTTAATATGAACCCGGAGGCGTTTAATTTGATATTTTCTCAACAGGGATGTGAATAAAGCTACAACAACTTGATTTTCATAAACAACGCAGAGACATGTTAGAAGTCGGATTAATAGGTACGGGCTACGGAGCAGAGATACAGGCTCAGGCATTACAGGTGAATCGCACATTTTCCTTATACGGAGTTGCATCTACAGATTACAAAGCAGCTAAAAAAGCGAAAAAGGAAGTTGGATTTCGTTATGTCTTTTCCGATTGGAAAGAACTGGTTCAGTATAGAAAAATTGATATTGTGCTGGTAGCCTCACCTCCGAGTTCACATTATGAAATCATCCGGGAAGCGTTGCAAAACGGCAAGCACGTTTTAACAGCAGCCCCTTTCGTTCTCAGTGTAGATGAGGCCGAGGAGTTATCATCACTGGCAAGTGAAAAAGAAGTTGTCGCTGTTGTTGATCATCACCTGAATTATCTCCCAGCTCGCAAATATGCCATCAGCCTGATAAAAAGCGGCAAAATCGGCAAAGTTCTTTCCGCCCACAGAGTGATGCGGAATTCCGACGGTCTTGACCGAAACATGAGTGCACCGTGGAAGTATGAAACATCAAGTGGCGGTGGAGTTTTTTGGCGATACCTTGTCCACGATATTGATTATTTCCTGCGATCGGTTGGCGGCATCAATCTGATAAAATTTGAAGGTATACAAAACGTCAGCCAACGATTTAATCCTGAAGGCCAGGCTGTTTCCGTGCAATGTGATGATACCGGTACCATGAATTTAAAATTTCATAATGGCGCCAAGGGCACGGTCAACATAGACACCACATATCCCGGCAAATCGGTGAATGAATTTATTTTTCATGGCGAACAGGCCATGTTGCATTTGAGAAATGATAATGAGCTTTTTCTGTACCATCCCGATGGTCACCGTGACAGGATCGCCATTCCTCCAAGTTTTCAGATTACCACCATCCCCGGACCAGCTTCTAAATCACCGTTTTATATGTTAAGCGAAGCTTTTGCGGCTGCGATATACGGGCAGGGTAAAGTTTCGCCAACGTTTGATGAAGCAATTCATACCCAACGTGCAATGGAGGCGGCAGGCCGGTCACGCATACAAGGCAATTGGGAAGAAGTCGGCGCTGATGTGATAACCCATGCGCAAACCGTAGCAAAATCAGGCGGCGAAGTTCATAAAATTTTTGAATAGTTTTCATCCTGATGAAATGCACTATGGGCATCATCGTTAAACATACATTCGATGATTACGAGAAAAGAGACCGGTAAAACCGGTCTGTTATTTCAATTAGATGAGTCATCGTACCTCGAGATCCATTTAATAACCCGGTAAATTGCAGAAATACAAAAGCGGCATAATCTACAGTTTTAAAACATTACTGCTACTTGGAGTGGCAGTAGTGTTACCCGTTACGCTATTTGCTCAAGACTCTGACGATCAAGAAGATTTACTCCCTGAGATTGATCCACAGGATATCGAAATACGAGCTGACTTTCAGGCACAGTTCGAGGGATTGACCCGCCAGCCTATTCTCGGTTTTAAACCCGATCCAAGGGTTTTTCAAATCGACCCGGATCGCATGCCTTTTATTGAAGATGAAGAAGATGTTGTGGCAACGGTATCCCTCAGTGATTTGGAAGAGCCGCTGAGTCCGGATGCACAATTGATTGGTTTTCCCGATCAGGGCTCAACATTTTTAAGAGGAGGATTCGGAACGCTGCAAACGCCATCAGTACGCCTTTTTACTGAACAGGAAATTGGTTCTGCTACGACCTTCCGTGCAGATGGAAGCTTTACTTCTTCTGATGGTCATGACCTTAATCACCCCACCTCATTTCGCTCATTGGATTTTGACTCCGATATTGGTTTCAGGGCTAACGGAGGAAGATTTCGTGCCGGGGTTACCGGATATTCCAATTTCAATTACACCGGAGATGGCTCACATATCGTATTTGATGGCGAAACCCCTCCGAGAAGTGAGTCCAATATGGCGGAAGCCAATGTCAACTGGCTACGCTTAAACAACCCTTATAATGGCTGGGATCTTAATGGAGTCATCCGCAATACTGATTTAAGGGTGGACAAGCTAAATATTTTTGAAGACGGGGATCTGTTTTTTGAAGACCGTGCCTTCACGGAACAGCTAGTTTCTTTAAACTTGGAAAGATTTTTTGAAGGTCAGCAGGTTGAGGAGCAGTTTTTAATTGAAGGTGGCATTGATGTCGGAATTTTCAATAACGGCATTCAAAACCAAAACTGGAATTACGGCTGGATCGGGTTCAACTATATTCGAAGATTTGCTCAGGTTCACAGGCTGAAAGGCGGGGTGAAAGCCTACCAGACCTACGATCCCTACGATGATTTAAATTTCCGTTTCTATCCTGATTTTAGTTATCGGTACAACCCGGGCAATGGGTTCCAGGCCAACATCTATGCCGGCGGTAGTGTTCAGAACGACGGATTATCGATGGTACCGGAAACCAATCGCATGACGGTAAACGTGCCTATTTTGCGTAACCAAAGAGGCTGGGATCTCGGTGGGGGCGTCTCCTATTCCTGGGATGGTGGAAATCAGATTTATTCCAACATTTCTTATCAAGCCTACGATGCCTATCCCTATTTTCGTTATACCGGCCATCTAAGCGGGCATCAACTTGATTTTGCCAATTCG
Source organism: Balneolales bacterium (assembly GCA_007135115.1). GTDB lineage: Bacteria > Bacteroidota > Rhodothermia > Balneolales > Natronogracilivirgulaceae > SLJN01. The sequence goes on along the minus strand of SLJN01000331.1, from coordinate 965 downwards.
GTATCCATTTTAGAAGCTACGGCAGGATACGCAACCGATTTAGTTCCGCGCAGATTATCCTTCCGTTCTGAGCTGACCGCCCGATCCACCAGTATGGACGGTGGTGATCAGGTCCCCTATAAAGAGCCGGTATCTGCAATGGCAGAACTTTATGCCAATCCGTTTGACAGGTTTTACATACAAGGTACCTTAGATGTTCGTACCGGCCGGCCAACTCTGAATTCCGAAAGGCTCTCTGGTTTTGTACTCGCCGGAATCACAGCAGAATATAAAATTACTTCAGATATTGGAGTTTATGTTCAGGGACAAAATTTGTTAAATCAAGAGTATCAACAGTGGGAAGGGTACACAGAGCGCCCTCTGCAAGTCATGGGTGGAATCACATTGAGATTTTAAATGGATCCGAAAAAAGAAAAAAAAGTTGTACAGCTAATTAAGAATCATCTTATTAAATCCCGGAAACTTAATATTCCGGGTTTGGGTGTATTTGAGATTAACCATCACAAGCAACGTCAGGAGCAAAAACCGGATGGACAAGTCGTATTGTCTCCGCCTAAAGATGAGGTCACTTTTAAAGCACAAAAGTCTTCGGAAAAATGAAAAGTGATCAATCCATAATAGAAGTTATTTCTTCGGAATTAGAAATCTCAGAAAATGAGGCAGCTGCCCTGATCGCCGAGTGGGTGGAGCACATAAAATCCGGGGTAGAGGAACGCGGCGAATATCGTATTGACGGGTTTGGATCATTCACGAAATCCGGAGATCAGATAAACTTTCAGCCGGATGATAAGTTCGCTCTCGAGGTAAATTATAAATATGCCGGTATGGAAGCCATTGAAATTCTTCCGGCATATCGTAAAGCGGAAACGCCCAAGACTGAAGAAAGTACATCATCCCAAAAAGAAGATGCCCAAAAAGATGATTCATCCTCAGATAAGAAACTGGAGCAAAAACCTCCGGAAAAG
>SLJN01000271.1 GCA_007135115.1 Balneolales bacterium | reverse complement strand
TGATTTAAAAGACTATCTCCACATGGAGCTGCTGCTCAAAGAGAAAGAGTTTCGGCAGGCTCTTGATGAACACGACTGGAGTCAATACGACGGCAAATATATCGCCGTGTTTTGTTCAACCGATGCCATTATAGCTTCCTGGGCGTATATGCTGGTAGCTGCTCATGCCCGTAAGCATGCCAAAGATGTGCTGTTCGGTTCGAAGGATGAGGTGATAGAGCGGTTATTCAAACGGAATCTTGATCAGGAAGATTGGGAGCAGTACCGGGATCAGCGGGTGCTTCTGAAAGGTTGTAGTGATCATGGAGTGCCGCCGGGGGTGTATTTATTTGCCACTCAAAAGCTATTGCCTGTTGTTGACCGGCTGATGTACGGCGAGGCATGCTCGTTTGTTCCGGTCTTCCGGAAGCCGAAGGAAGAAAAACAAGCTGAACAAACCGGATAAAACGTGGCTGATAAGGAAACCCCAGTTCTCGTTACCGGTGTGAGCCGAGGTATTGGCTCAGCCATCGCTGAAAAACTGCTGGCCGATGGCTGGAGGGTGATCGGTACCTATAATCGCAATCAGCCGGAATCGGATTTTGCCGGTCACAGTCGATTTGAGCCGGTACAGGCAGACTTTTCAGACCCTGTTCAGGTTGAACAAAAACTTAAGCCGCTTATTCAATCGCAAATGCCTGAGGTTTTGGTTAACAATGCCGGCATCTCGGAAAATTGTGACGTGGAAGATTCCGATGAAGCGTGGCTTGAACTTTGGGATCGTACTCAGCAAATCAACTTGAGGGCGGCGGCCCTGCTGGCAAAATGGCACATCCCCATCTGGAAAGATCGCAAAAAAGGCCGGCTGATCAATATAGCTTCCCGCGCTGCTTATCGGGGTGATACGGCTGATTTTGCAGCTTATGCGGCTTCCAAAGCCGGCATGGTAGCTTTTGGAAAGTCCCTGCTGCGCAACTACGGCAAATATGGCATTGAAGTGTATGCCATTGCCCCGGGATTTATAAAAACCGATATGGCAAAAGACGCTGCGGAAATCCATGGGGAAGAATATATAACCTCGGATATCCCGATGGGCTATCTGCCCGAACCGGATCAGGTAGGTGAAACGGCGGCCTTTCTTGCTGAAGGCAAAGCCCCGCAACTATCCGGTTCCACTATTCATCTTAACGGCGGTTCCTACATGATTTGATTTGCTGTGGGGATTATACCTAATCAGGTAGTTATCCGTTCTGCAGCAAGTTGGTAGGGTGTCGGGTCTCGTCCAAATTATTTTTCAGCTTAATGAATATAGAGCAACGTAAAAAAGATCATATTGCACTTTCCGTCAGTGGTGAGGCCGCATACAAAAAAACAGCCGGGTTCGAGCGGTTTGATTTCATCCATAACGCACTTCCGGAAATAAATCTGGACGAAGTAGACACCTCCGCTGAACTATTGGGTTACAAAGCATCTTTGCCGCTGTTCGTTTCGTCTATGACCGGTGGTTATTCCGAGGCAGGTCAGGTTAACCGGATTATCGCCGCTTTTTGCCGGAAGCACCGGATTCCTTTTGGTGTTGGTAGTCAAAGAATTATGCTGGAGCAGCCTGAGACAACGGAATCGTTCAGCATTGTTCGCAAGGAAGCTCCGGATGGATTTATTTCAGCAAATATCGGCGGTGGCCAACTCGCAAACGGCTTTACTGAAAAGCAAGCCCGAAAGCTGATTGATTCCATCGAAGCCGATGCGGCGATTGTGCATCTAAACGTGCTGCAAGAGCTGATGCAAGGGGAGGGCGACCGCAATTTTAAGGGGATTTTGCAAGGTATTGAAGATTTGGTGCGGGTGTCGGGTGTTCCGGTAATCGTCAAAGAAACAGGCGGCGGGATCAATGGTGATAATGCCCGTAAATTGATAAACGCAGGCGTTTCGGTAGTTGATGTATCAGGGGCGGGAGGTACAAGCTGGTCTAAAATTGAAAATCACCGGCGGAATCAACCCGATCACCCGTTCAATGAATGGGGTAACCCTACCGTTGATTGTATACTTGAAGCAAGGAATGCCGGACTGTCACCAGATCAGCTGATGGCATCCGGCGGAATGCGATCGGTATTGGATGCCGGTAAAGCCCTTTGCCTCGGTGCGGGATTTACCGCAATGGCACAGCCGGTGATCCGGCAGATTAACAAAGGGGGAGAAGAGGGATTGGAGGCTTGGTATCAAGAATATAAACAGCAGTTTGCTACTCTATTATGTTTGCTTGGATGCCGCAGGGTTGAGGACTTGTCGGAACGGCATTTGAGAGAAGTGAGAATTACAGGTTAAAAGTCAGCGATATTTTTTTAACTTAGCGGACTCTTGATCAACCTGAAATAAGACAATTAAGTTGATTGACCATCTGGAAAAAGCATTAGAGGATTTAAGTCTGCCGGAGTCTCCGGCAAGATTATTTGATCCGATTCGACATACTTTACAGGCCGGCGGGAAACGTCTGCGACCTAAACTTACGATGTTAGGATGTGAGCTTGCGGGGGGGGATCCGATTAAGGCCATTCCGGCAGGAGTAGCGGTTGAATTAATTCATAACTTCACGCTGATTCACGATGACATCATGGATGATGCTGCTACCCGGCGGGGCCGGCCAACAGTGTATAAAAAGTGGGGCGCCAATGATGCTATTCTGAGTGGTGATTATCTGTTTGCTCTTGCCATCGAACAACTTGGGCGCTACAAGAACGATCATGAGCTTGAAAAAGAGCGTTTTGGAATGCTATATGATACACTGCTTTCAGGCGTGCGAACCGTATGCGAGGGACAGAGCAGAGATATGGATTTTGAAACCCGTTCGGAAGTGTCGCTGCAGGAATACCTGCAGATGATCGGACAAAAAACCGCTGCGCTGTTAAAAACTTCGATTGAACTCGGAGCCCTGGTGGCTAAAGCGAATCCTCACATAGTAAGCCTTGCCGGCGAAATCGGATACGATGCAGGTATTGCTTTTCAGATTCAGGATGATTTGCTTGATGCCACGGGAAATGCCGAAACATTTGGAAAGGTAATTGGCGGTGATATTCGCGAGCAAAAGAAGACTTGCTTGTATGTGCTTGCAATGGAGCAGTTGAATAATGATGAGAAAAAAACGTTATCTAAAATATATGCAAGCAAAGAGCCTACAGATAAACAAGTGGACGAAGTGATAGCGATATTCCACAAAACCGGTTCTATTACCGAAGCTCAAAAATTGATGGACAAGTACTATCAACGGGCATTATCCGGATTAGGGGAATTTCACGAAAATGAGCCGGCGGAAAAAATAAAATTACTTTTGGAACAGTTAAGAAACAGAGAAAAATAGGTGATTCAACAGTGCTGTATGAATAATATATTTGCAAATTTTAAAGTACTTTCAGCAATAGGCATTGCTATACTATTGGTGTCGGCATGCTCCTCCGGGACTATGATAAGACCGGGTGATACGGTGGACGTAGCTTTTGAAAAAGCTATGGAGCTGTATGAAAATGAACGCTATGGCAGTGCATCCGATGCTTTTGAAACCGTCTTGTCTATAGGGCGTGGTACCGAATATGCCAGAAATGCCCAATACTACCTGGCTAAAAGTTATTATAACAACAATCAATTCCGGATTGCGGCCAATGAGTTTCAAAGGTATGCAAGTACTTATCCACGTTCAGAGCGAGGGGTAGAAGCTCAGTTTATGGAGGCTAAAAGTTATTATAACCTGAGTCCACGCTTTCAGCTTGATCAGACAGATACCCACCGGGCGATAGAGCGGTTTCAGTTGTTCATAGAACGCCATTCTAATCATGAGCTGCGTGCTGATGCTGTCGAAAAGCTTGATGAATTGCGTACAAAGCTTGCCAAAAAGAAATATCACGCCGGTCTGTTCTATATGCAGATTGATTACTATGAGGCAGCTGCTATCTATTTTGAAGAAACTATAGACAGTTACCCTGAAACCAAATGGGCTGAGCAAGCCCTTGTGGATCAAATCCGGGCGTATGTTTATTATGCTGAAAACAGTATAGAAGAACGCCAGGAGGAGCGTTTCGAAAAAGCTGTTGAGAGCTATGAACGCTATTTGCAGATTTTCCCGCGAGGTGAGAACCGGGAGCGGGCGGAGCGTTATCATGAGCGGGCAATGAACGGGATATCAGAGGTTGAGGGACTCGCCAGTTCATGAAAATTCGCATTGGAGTAATGGGGGGGACCTTTGATCCGCCCCATTTAGGCCATCGCGCTATTGCATCATCTTTCCTTCATA
>SLJN01000212.1 GCA_007135115.1 Balneolales bacterium | reverse complement strand
TCACCCATATCTGACTTATCTCTCCACTATTTCTTCCTGCTAATACGCCTGTGTCACCCTCGTCAACTGTTATATCAGCATCTACCAGATTAAAATCTGTAATTGCTGCATTTTCACCAAATTCACCAAACAAACCTGTCCTTCGTATACCTTCACGATTAACAAACAAGTTACTGATGGTATGTCCATTTCCGTTCAGGCTGCCTTCAAATGGATTATCCCCATCTCCAATAGGCTCCCAACCTTCATCGGTGTTGAAAGGATCGGTATCGAGGTCGATGTCATCAGTTAAGATAAAGTGAGCATCAAGATAGTCTCTGATCCCGTCCAGTTGTGCGGGCGTGCTGACCTCATAAGGTGTCTCTTCTGTGCCTTCACCTTCATAAATGACGGTAATTCTTACAAGTCCGTCTTCTTCACGCACGCCTGTTTCGGTTTCGCCATCTTCTACACCGTCTATATAACTGGAGCCACCGCCTCCACCATGCCCGGAATTGTTGTCCGATTCTTTTTGTGCCCCATAACCGCCGTAATAGCCACCGCCACCACCGCCATTACTTCCATGGTTAGTTGCATTTGTAGCATCGCGACCGTCGCCTCCCTGGCCAAGGTCATATCCGGAATCCTGGTTTCCTCCTTCACCTCCGTCAGATCCTTCGCCATCTTCACCGGTCAAGCCTCCGCCGTCTCCGCCGGGTTGGTGAGCACTGCTACCATCCGACATTCCATCGGTTGACCTGCCACCCCCGCCACCGCCGACAATGATGCGGTCTTCAAGGTTAGTGCCGCCCAACCGAATATCTGAGGCGCCGCCACCGCCGCCACCACCATTTCTACCGGTACCTCCGTCACCGCCGCCATTCCAGCCGCCTGACCTTTGAGAACCTTGCCCCCCGACATATATGCCCAGTTCATCATTCGGAGATAACACCCTTGTTCCGGTTGCATACCCTCCTAATCCTCCATTGGTGTCATTATTTCCCTGAGCACCCCAAGCCTCGATTCTTACTTTGGCCGAACCTTCAGGCAGGCTCCAGCTTTTACTTTCGCCGGTATGTTCAAATTCATAGTAGGTATTGCCATCTTCATCTACTCCCACTGTTTGGGCACCAGCATGAGATGCCAACCACGAAACCATAACCACCAGAACGACTGAAATTTTGTACCCTTTTACCTTCATAACCTGTATTGATTGGTCTTTTTTTACAGCTCTTTTACCTAAAGATGCCGGACAGCCTCTTTATTAATGTACCTGTTTATGTACCCGACTTTTGTATATAGATATACATTTGGTTCTACTTGGCTTAAAACTTACCATCATCGTGTAGCACAAATGTGTCAATCGATGTCACAAATGTTTCAAATCACCAAAAAAAAAAGTCAGATCGGTGCTTTGTTAATTCACATTTGTATTTATCTTTAATGAGTCTATTACCTAAAATTCATATACTAAATGTGCAGTATCGGCTAACAGAATGGGTAATTCTGTGGGGTTCAATTGGCCATTAAGCGGATACAAGGCTTCCCAAATAATTTGTATTCCGATCCTTATTGCTCTGTCTATGCGTTTGTTGCAATTATTGTTGTCCGTTATTCTACTATGTTCCCTTTACATCCCTGTTTCTTATGGGCAGTCAGCCGCTGTTGATTACTTAAACCGGAACATAGCAGAACCCCCTTTTTCGGTTTTTGAGCCGGATCAGGATTATGAAGGCTCCACACAAAACTGGTCTGCACTTCAGCTCTCGGATGGCAGGATGCTGTTTCCCAACTCAGACGGTTTGCTAATCTACGACGGGGATAGTTTTCAGACCATCGGGAAAGATTCCTTCACGCTCCGGGATGTCATCAAAACCAGTGACGGTGATATATACATCAGCGGCAGTGGCTATTTTGGAAAACTTGAGGCTGATAAACACGGGCAGTGGCAATCAGATAACCTGTTTGACAAGCTACCGGAAATACCCGGTAATCAGGTTGCCTGGCAAATGGTTGAGCATCAAAATGCTATATACCTCCGCTTCTCGAACGGATATGTTAGGTACGCCCCCTCAGATTCTTCCGCAACTTATACCCATTTTGGTGAAGATGACGAGCAAATTCTTTCGGGAAAACTGGTCTCCCATAACGACCGGCTTTTCGCTGTACTTGACCGACAGTACCTGTACGAAATAAAAGAGGATGAACTGGAGCATTTGCAAGCATTGGGTGATGAGCCGGGTTCTAATGTAATTACGTTACCTGATCCTCAACGATCTGATGAAAACGGAGACCCCAACCTGCTTCTCAATATCGGACCTCGTATCGTTTCGTTTGATACAGCTCTCGATGAATATGAAGTGCTCGAAATATCCGACGAATTCCATTCCTTTATAGATCAAAATCGCCCTTATGACAGCACACTCCTGTCGAATGGCTATCTGGCATTAGGGACTATTACAGGCGGTGTTATGGTCGTGGATGAAAACTTCGACCGCGTATTGCACCTGAATACGGATAAAGAACTACCCGCCAATACGATCCTCTCTCTTTACGAAGATAATCAGCGCGGCCTCTGGCTGATGACGGGTAACGGCTTAGTCCGTATTGATTTCTTTTATCCGTATTGGAAATCTATTCGTAATCGGGAAATCGCCGGATCGGTATACCAAACCATTTTTCACGGTGATGATCTTTTGGTATCTACGGCGGAAGAAATACAACGCATCTCCCCGTCCGGTATAACGGAAGAGCTGGTGAACGGAGAAAAAGCGCCAAACTCGCGTCGAAACACAGAAGTTACCATGACTGATGGCTCCGTCCGGCGGATCATCAACATCAATCAGATTGAATTTGCCGAAATCACCGAGGGCAGCGTTGAACAACTTTCCCACCCGTTCCCGGAATTGAGTATTATTGCAAATCTGACCAGCCATGAAGGCTACCCGGAAACCTTCTTCTTCTCAAACCAGGATGGCGTTTTTTATGGTAAACTCGGCAAATCCCCTGATGGTGAGCTGACAGTCTCCGAAATAGATTCACTGTTCACGGAATCCGGTAGTCACAGGGATCTTAAAGTTGATGAAAAAGGCTCACTTTGGATTAACGATCATGAAAATGGTGTCATACGGCTTTTCAGCGGGGAGAAAGACCTCTCGATTACCGAAAACCCTCAGGAAAACCAACGTCAATATTTCTTCTCAGATGATGACGACCTCCCCCATGTTCACGACTTAGCTATGCGGGGTGAAGAGATGATCCTGCTCGACGCCGACAGCACCCACTATTACAGCATTGAAACGGTACTTCCGCAAGATGAGCTGTATTCTACTGATGATTTGATAAAGCATACATTCGACTTCCCCGTGCCTTTTCTGGATAATACCGTGCGCTACAAGGATAGGAATATCTACGATATCGGAGAAAAAATGGTAGCTCTTCATGATGACGGCTACCTCGATTCGATGCCTGTCCTCAATGCGTATGGGGAACCATACCGATCGTCATTCAATCCAACATCAAGCGGTGATAAACTGATTCTTCCAAGTAATCAGGGGGTGATCAGTTACCGGCCGGAGTTTGAACCCTATTATGTCACTGAACCTGAATACAAGCCGGTCATTACCTCGCTGCAAGTCGAAACCGATTCTCTGTTTTGGGAGGGTGGATTAATGACGTCCGGCGAACCTGCCGAAGCTTCATTCAATTTCGCTGACAATCAATTTCAATTTTCATTCGCTCCGGGCATTCCCATCTTTCCGGATCAGCAAACTCGCTACCAAACGCGGCTGCTGCCCGCTTTTCCGGAATGGACCGAATGGTCGGAACGGTCTGTCCGGGAGTTTACCTCGTTGCAACCCGGCGATTACACCTTTGAAGTACGGAGTAAGAACAGCCTGGGAACAACCAGCGAGATCGAACAATTTTCATTTACGGTGCGAACTCCATGGCACCGTTCTACGGCTGCTTACATTCTATATGTCATTGGCTTTGCAGGACTGGTTTATGGATCATCACGAAAGATATCCGACTACCGTAATCAGCAGCAACTTCGCAAAATGAAGGCGGAACAGGCCGAAGAACTCGCAAAAATGGAGCGGATGCGTTCACGGTTGTTCACGAACATTTCCCACGATTTACGCACCCCTTTAACTCTGATGGCCGCGCCGGTTCAGCAAATGCTGATTCAAGATAAATTACCGGTTGAAGTACGGAAAAATCTTGAGGTTTCCCTGCGAAATTCCGAACGCATGAGACAGCTCATTGAGCAAATATCCGATCTTACACGACT
>SLJN01000325.1 GCA_007135115.1 Balneolales bacterium | reverse complement strand
ATTACGCCCCTCTTTATTCCCATAGAGAGGGGTTGGGGTGAGTTGAAAACAAATAAAGCTAATTTATTTAAGCTCGTGCTTCCATTATTTACCAATTTCTTCTTTTCGGAGTAGGCTCAATCTTTAATTTTCAATTTATTCAACCGAAGATATTCTATCAGGAGTACAGTCATGGCTTAATCAACTGCGACAGTTGTGTTATGAGGAATAGCTAAGCCTACAGCTTTTTCAGCAGCTTAGGAATCATGAACCACTTAAGCTCACCGCTGCTTCTTTTCAATCTGGACCAGCCTGTGGCGGGCACTTCGTAGCATGCGATGGCTGCCGTCGGGAAAATCAAAACACTACTGGTGTTGGACCCGCAACTTAAAGCGGCTGCGGTATCTTCCATCGTGGGGTTATGGCCTATCACCATGATGCTATCTACCGGCTTACTGTGGTTTTGGATGATTTCAAAATAGCCGCGGTAACTGCCGCTGTACAGTTCATCCAAAAACACAACTTCCGGCTGATGCTCCCATTCGGAGCTTACGCCCTCAACGGTTTCTTTAACCCGCCGGGCGGATGATGCCAGAATTAGTTCCGGGATATTATCGGTTTGGCGTAAAAACTTGCCCATTCGAGGGGCATCATTTTTTCCCCGGTCGTTCAGAGGTCGGTCGTGATCCTTGAGACCTGGATTATTCCAATCGGATTTAGCATGGCGCATCAACAAAAGCTTCTTCATAGGCTACGGGCTTTTTTTATGGGATGATATATGGCCCCGGGTGCGTAAAACGTGAGCGTAACTCCCCGAAATATCATAAACAGACTCATGGCAAGCCACAGTGCATGATTCTCCAGATATGGAAAGCCGAAATAATAAACCGGTAGATATATTACAATAACGGAAAAAAGCATGGAATTTCTCATTTGTTTTGTAGCCGTCGCCCCGATGAATACGCCATCCCATATAAAACAATACGCGTTGATGAGGGGCGCGGCGATCGTCCACCCGAAATACTGCATAGCCAAATCGATAACATCCGCCTGATCGGTATAGAGTCGCAGAATGTACTCATTGCCTACGGCATAAACTCCGCTGAGCATGACTCCCAAACCGATGCCCCAGCTCATTACCGTTGTTACTGCTTTTTTGAGATTGGTCAGGTCTTTTGCCCCGGTATACCGGCCGACCAGACTTTCAGCGGCGTAGGCAAACCCATCAACCCCATAAGCCAGAATATTCCACAGTTGAATCAGTATCGTATTGGCAGCCAATATCTGATCTCCCGCTTCGGCGGATTGCGCCGTAAAAAACGCGAAGGCAAAAATCACACTGAGCGTGCGTATCATGATGTCGCTGCTAACTCTGAAAAACAGCAATAACTCTTCGCGTTGCATCACCCGAATCATATCGACCCGTATCAACCGGTATCCGTAGCGCTTGTAGACAAAAAGAAAAGCGAGAGCGAGGGCGGAATAATCGGCAATCACTGTCCCCAGGGCTACACCGTCGGCCGTCATTTCAAGTCCGTAAACCAAAGCAACATTGCACACGATGTTAAACAAGTTGTGCGCAACAGTTATAATCATCGGATCACGAGCGTTCTGAAGTCCGAGCATCCAACCCTGGATACTGTACAAGGCAAGTGTCGCAGGCGCCGACCAAATCCGGATGCTGAAATAAACTTCAGCGTAGTGGCGCACTTGATCCCCCGAATCAATCAGCCAGAATGCAATTTCGGAAATCGGGCGTTGCAGCACGACGAGGGCAACACCCGCAATAGCCGCTACTAAAAGCGCACGATACAGTGTGAGGGCGATTTGCATGCGATCATTACGGCCATAGGCGCCGGCCGTTAACCCGGTGCTTCCCATTCGGAGAAAGCCGAATCCCCAATACAAAAAATTAAATATAACGCCTCCTACAGCAATCGCTCCGATATAATAGGGCTCATCCATACGACCCATCAGAGCGGTATCCACCGAGCTCAAAAGCGGAATCGACAGGTTGCTGATAATATTCGGAACGGCGAGTCGGAGTACCTGTCTGTTCACGTACCGGCGTGATTTATTTGCGATTCGAGTTGATCAAAATCCGCATCAAATAAGGGGTAGCGGACCCAATCGGTATCTTCAAAATGCCACCATTCACTGGATAGGAGTTGAAATCCGTGACCTATCATGCATTTTTGTAAAATCGACCGGTGTTTTTCCACTTTTTCGGACAGATGAGGATAATCCGCCGCAGCTTTATCGGTAAAGTCATCGAAATCGGTGGGCATTTCCAAAAGTTTACCGGATGCATCAGCCAGCGTCACATCCACAGCTGCTGCACGGGTATGTTTTGATCCGGTTTCCGGAGGGGTCACAAAAGCCGGGTCAGGCGCTGCTTTCCACAATGCTTGCTGAGCGTATGTGGGACGGTAGCCATCCCATACAACCAGCCTAAAGCCTTGTTGCTGCAAATCCATAGCCGCATGATAGAGCTTTCGGGCGGTACCCGTTCGAAGGTAACAAGCCGCAAACGGATAAATGGGGGCACCGGTAATATTGCGATCATCTGCATACCGGATATCCAAAGCCCATGCCCCATCCATGTGATGCAATGCCGTCAGCCCTTCGGCTGCCTGATCCAGATGATCGGCCACTTGCTGAGGAATTTCAGGCATAATCGCTCAGATAAGTTTTCAGAATACCGTAAACCCTTTCTATATCGGAGTAGTAAACTTTTTCGCCCTTTTGGTGATAGGGATGTATGGCCGGCTCTATGGCAATGGAAGGAGTGGCAGGCCGGCCCGGTTTATTCAGTTCTTTTCCATAAGTAAGGTAATCGTTGGTGTTGTTGGAAAACAGAATATCGGAATCAATTTTACGGAAGATCTCCTTGATCTCTTTTGTGGCCGACTCTTCGGCTTCATCCGGCTGCTGTTTGGTAAATTCCCAGTGACCGCTGTACAACGCCACGCCGTTATCTCCACGGAACAACGGCGTAGTATCAACCGTGATGACTGACTGTAAATTGATCTTCTGTTCGATGATATCCCTGGCAAGTTTCTCTGCACCCATACCATGATGAAGTCCTTCGCCCTTATCTCTCAACAATTCGGGGTGATGTTTGAGCCCGTAGCTTTCCTCCATTTCTGAAAATAACAACACCAGTGGCGGCCAGTCCTGAAGCGAGGCGATCTGGGCGATTCTTAAGATTATACCTATGCCGACGGTATTATCCATTTGCCCTTTTATAAAAGAAGTCCCATACTCTATGGGAAGTGCAGAGGGGTTATCCTCACCAAAATGATTAATTTTGTCTAAATGTGCCGAAAGTGCGACCGGCTTTTTTGCTGAGTCACCAGGTACGTATGCAATGATATTCCGATCGTCAACGATTTTGTAATCTATGTTGGCAATTTCATTCAGATGCTCGATAACGAATGGATGAATGCGTTCTTCAAAAGAACTGAAAGACGGAATTTTTGCGGCTTCACCGATGAGTTCAATGAGTGATTGCATACGAAACTGTTTTAAGTTATTTGCAGAACCCGGGATAATTTCTACAATTTAATTCAGAATTTGGAACCGGTAACCTTTATGTTAAAAAAATAGGGTAGTAAAATAATAAACTATGGATACATCCTACTGGCTCGAACGGTGGAGTGCCGGAAAAATCGGGTTTCATGCTGATTTTGTGAACAGTCAGCTCAAGGAAATCTGGCCTTTTTTTTCCATTCGCAACGCTTGTTCGGTTTTCGTGCCGTTTTGTGGTAAAAGTTTGGATATGGTATGGTTACGCGAGCAGGGCCATAAGATTATAGGGGTTGAGGTATCTGAATTAGCATGCCGGCAGTTTTTCGAAGAGCAGAATCTAAACCCTGAAATTTCAGAAAACGGGCCCTTCAAAATTTTTGATAAAGACGGCTACCGGCTTTATTGCGGCGACCTGTATGAAATGACGCCGGATATGTTTCCCTCTGAGCTCGCCATTTTTGATCGCGCCGCCCTGATAGCACTCCCACCCGCGGACCAGCAGCAATATGTCAATAAAATTTCTGAACTTGCACCTCCCGGCACTACGATGCTATTGATTACGTTGAGATATGCACAAAATGCGATGGAAGGTCCTCCTTTTAGTTTAAAACCGGAAAATATTCGTGCTCTGTACTCAGGTACTTTTAATATACAGCCACTGAAATCGGTTAACCGGATAGAAGAGCTCCAAAAATTTAAAGAACAAGGCCTTAAAGAAATATGGGAAGATAGTTACAAGCTCACTCGAGCTGAGTAGATTAAATAAATCCACGGACCGAAACAGTCTTTTTGCATATAACCAATTGCCCGTGTATTTTCAGGGCGCTTGCCTGTTCGGCATCCTCAATTAAATAACCTACAACATACAAGCATGAACAGAGACACACGTAACAACATCATAACGATTATACTCGGTGTTATCATTATCGTATTGGGTTATGTCTTATATGACTCTATCGTAAGCCCGTATGAAAAAGTTCTCGAAGAAAGGGCTGTTACCGACGAAACTCGTGATCAAATGGTAAAAATAAGGGATGGTCTTGTTACTATGAACCGCCTGGAAGGTCGTTTTCCCGGAACACTGGATAGCCTTCTCATATTTCTTCAGAACCATGAAGACATTGAGCAATCACAGGATAACGATACCTATTATTTCATAGAGGATGGCGATACCATTCTCCAGCAACGTTCTCCTTTAGAAGACCTGTTTCGCTCCCCACGCTCTAATCGTGAATTTGAGTATACTCTAAACGACACCATTCGTCCTCAAATTTACCTGCTGGAAGACCCCGACTCCGATGACCATATCGGTGATCTCGAGCGAACTACACGACTTAACGCCACCAGCTGGAATTAATAATGGGAGATGACCGGCTCAATCTGGGACTTTGCTACTCGGCAAGCCGATTGTATTATGCTTTAGCCGGTCCCAACCATTCGGAGTCAATCCGTCACGTTGGTTCAATCGATTTCAACTTCCCGGTGGCTGCGGCCTTAAAAAACGGCTCTGATAAAAACTTCGACGGGTTGCGTGATGCCATCCACCGGGTCATCCGCCAATATGATGTTGGGGTAACCCGCATCGTTACCGAACCGTCTCAGGAATGTTGGACCCTCCTGCCCAAGTCGGTTTATGACGAACCGGACGAGCGGGAAGCCTATTTGCGCATCCTGATGCATGGATACGCTCGCGGGGATATGCAACCCTACTGGTTTGAACTGAGCAACCGCGATTATAAATTACTCGCAGTGCGAACGGCCTCTTCCATGAAAGGCTACGATCGGCTTACAGAGATCAGTTCAAGCGCCGAATACTGCAGTGACTTTGAGATCGGTAGCTTCTGGAAAACGCATAACAACTCCGGAAATACCTTTATGACGGTCTCCAGCCAGGATGGTTTGCTTGTTATCAGCTCGTTTCTGCTTGGTAAGCTACGTTCTGCCACCTATTTCCATTTTGATCATCCCGAGGATATCCCATACCTGTGGTACCAATGCCGGCAATCCCTGCCCTGGATGAATGGTATGCATGATGAAATCCTGGTTTATGGGTATCAGGCTCACAAAATTGCCAATTTACTCCAACCTCTGGTAGAAGAGGGAGAAATCAAGGTTATGGATTCCTTAAAAACCATGCAGATCGAGGCCGAAGAGCAGCAGTACAGTTTTGAACTTGTAGAAGCATTTCCTGCCATCATGTTGGCAGTCAATTAAACATTATGCGGATCATAACCGGGTTTTTAAAAGGTCGTAAAATCCCTTCGCTCGAAGGGGAGCAGGTACGCCCCACATCCGATCGTACCAAAGAAGGAATGTTCGGGGTGATTACGGCCCGAAAAGACTTTGACGGCGCGCGCATACTGGATCTGTTTGCTGGCTCCGGAAATCTCGGATTTGAAGCCATTTCCCGGGGTGCGAAAACGGTTACTGCGGTAGAAGAAAATCAACAAGCCGTAAAGCTCATTAATCAAACAGCAGAAAAGTTCGGGGTTGCCGAACAGATGCACGTAAGCCCGTTTTCAGTTGAACATTTTCTGCAAAGCTCGCCTCAACCCTTCGATCTCATTTTTGCTGACCCTCCTTATGATCTGCCCGACATGCCCGGCCTGGTAGAAACCATTCTCCAAAACGGATGGTTAACCGATGATGGCTGGCTCGTTTTGGAGCATGACCAGCGCCACGATTTCACAACCCATCCGCATTGTGTATTTTCCAAACCATACGGCAGAACGATTGTTACCATCTTTTTAAGTTTTCCTATTCCTGAAGAAGCCATCAATCCGGAATAATACAATGAAAAAGGCACTTTACCCCGGATCCTTCGATCCCATAACCTTCGGCCACCTGGATATCCTTGAACGCGCTACGCATCTTTTCAGTGAAGTTGTGGTAACCGTAGCGGTAAACCGGATGAAGAAAACGGTATTCACAGCAGATGAACGGGTTGAAATGATCCGATCCTGCCTGGATGATAAAAGTTGGAAAAATCAGGTAACTGTCGACAAGTTTGAAGGTTTACTGGTTGATCACGCCCATCGGCATCAGGTCAATACCTTAATCCGCGGAGTGCGTCAGGTTTCGGATTTCGAATATGAGTTCCGGATGGCACTTATGAACCGAAAACTGGGCAAAGACATCGATACCGTTTTTCTTATGCCACGGGAAGAGCTGACCTTCATTTCGGCATCATTGGTTCGTGAAGTTGCCTATTGGGGAGGGGATCTCTCTCAGTTTGTGCCCGAACATGTTGCCCGCCAGCTGGCTGACAGGCAATATTATAAAAATCAAAACAGCGGAAATAGCAACTAATCAGCCCGCTTTCAGGATGATAAGCGTAAAATCAGTGCTGTTACACAGCCCCTGAATTTTAGCATATATAACCCTATTTTAACCGCTTGTCGCAGAGCTATAAAAATTTGATCTCATTACACCAAAATTCCTAACTATGATTGCAGATCGCATTAATCGTTTATCTCCGTCACAAACCATGAAAATTTCGGCGCGTGCTAAAGAGCTGCAGCGACAAGGCAAGTCCGTCGTAGCTCTGAGCCAGGGTGAGCCGGATTTCAAAACACCCGATTTTATTTGTGATGCTGCCATTAAGGCGATTAAAGACGGCCATCATGGCTATACCGTAAATACCGGAACTATTGAACTGCGCGAACTTATCTGCGGCAAACTTAAGGAAGAAAATCAACTTGAGTACTCGCCTGATCAAATCGTGGTATCTAACGGGGCGAAGCAATCTTTGGGATTTTCTATACTGGCTACGATTAATCCAGGTGATGAAGTTATCATTCCGGCCCCCTATTGGGTTTCCTATCCCGAGATGGTAAAACTGGCTGAAGGAGAACCGGTAATTCTTCGCACTCAAGTAGACAACCAGTTTAAAATGACTCCACAAGAGCTTCGGAATGCGCTGACTCCTAAAACCAAAATGCTCATTCTTTGCTCCCCGTCAAACCCAACCGGCAGTTGCTATACACGGGAGGAGCTTTCTGCATTGGCTGAGGTTCTTGCCGATTACCCCGATGTTTTGGTCCTATCGGATGAAATCTACGAATACATCACCTACGGTAACACCCACACCAGTATCGGCCAGATTTCCGAAGATTTGAAAAATCGCACCCTGGTGATAAACGGTTTTTCAAAAGGTTTTGCCATGACCGGTTGGCGACTTGGCTATCTAGCCGCTCCCAAAGAAATTGCAGAGGCGACTGCGCGGATTCAAAGTCAGGAAACTTCGGCGCCTTCTTCGATCTCGCAAAAGGCGGGAGAGGCTGCATACAGCAATCCAAGAGATGAAATCCGAAAGATGCGGGATGCCTTTCAACAGCGTCGCGATTATGTTGTTTCGGAATTGAGCAGTATTGACGGGTTAACCTGCTTCACTCCGGAAGGTGCTTTTTACGTCTTCCCGGATGTCTCCTCCTATCTTGGCACCAAAACCTCCGACGGAGAAACCATCGAAAACAGCACGGATTTGTGCATGTACCTGCTCGAAAAACACGGCCTTGCCTTGGTCCCCGGAGATGCTTTCGGTGAACCCAACGGGCTCCGGATCTCTTTTGCCGCTTCACAGGAAATGCTGGAAGACGGCGTTTCCAGGTTAAAAACCGGACTTGCTGAGTTAGCTTAACCTGTGTTCTTCTAACATACCACAGCCATACTTAACCCGTTTCACTTTGTGGTTTCTGATTGGGTAGATCGCCTGTTTACATACAAAATAAACAGTCGAAAAGAGTTTTGATCCCAAAACCGAACGTTTTTCACATTTCTTGAAACGATAATTGCCTGACAGGCATTTAGGCATTCTGGAACCAAATCCAGAGTGACCGTATTTTTATGATGGTGATTTAATACATCAACCTTAACCAAAACGATATCGCATTTTTATGCCTACGTATCAATATAAAAGAGAAGACGGATCTGTATTTGAGATTCTTCAGGGTATCAATGACAAACCTCTGACCGAATGTCCGGAAACCGGACAACAGGTTTCCCGCTTGATTACCGGCGGTGCCGGAGTTGTCTATAAAGGAGACGGCTGGTATGTTACCGATTACAAACGGAAAGAAAATAACGGTAGCGCCAACAGCAACTCTTCGGCTTCTTCATCCGGTAACGGCACGTCCAACGGTAAACAAGAATCCAAAGCTGATACCAAAACTGCTGATTCAGCAAAGACATAACTTGTTTGACCATGGAACCCCACAATCCTTCATCTAACCCGGACCACGAATTAATTCGCGAATTCGTGATTACCTGGGGGGAAATGGCTTCTTCGTGGGGAATCAACCGAACCATGGCTCAAATACATGCGCTGCTTTATATTGTTGACCACCCGCTCGATACCGATGCCATTATGGAAGAGCTGGAGGTCAGCCGCGGGAATGCCAATATGAACATTCGCAACCTAATGCAATGGGGGCTTGTTCATAAAATTCATTATCCCGGGCAGCGCAAAGATTTCTTTACTGCAGAAAAAGACGTTTGGGCTACGGCTGCTACGATAATTCAAGAGCGTCAGCAAAAAGAAATAGAGCCCCTCAAAAAGAATTTACAGCGGCTGCTTGACCGACTGAAAGAGCAAAACCGGGAAGAATCTCCTAATGAGCTTCAAACTAAGGTTGAGGCGCTAGTCCAGTTTATGGATATCTTTGAAGGTTTTACGGAATCTCTACTGCCGTATGTAAACGAGAAGAACATCGACTCCATACAGCGTATCTCCAAGATTGCCCGGATGGGCCGTAAATCAAAATCCATTCCACATCCAGATGGCGGCAAAAAAGACTAAACAAGAGGTTGGCCAAAACGGTGAAGATATCGCAGCAAGATATCTTGAAGAAAAAGGCTTCACTATTCTCGACCGAAACTACAATTTTGAATACGCTGAATTAGATATCGTCGCCTTTAAAGATCAGTTTATCGTTTTTGTAGAGGTTAAAACCCGCACCTCAAAATCCTATGGGGAACCCGAGGATGCCATCGATGAGAAAAAGCGTAAAAAACTGTTGCACGTAGCTGAGGCCTGGATTTTTGAACGCCGTATGGAAGGGGCCCCCGCCCGGTTTGATGTTATTTCGGTCTTATATCCTGAAACCCCAAAACAAGAAATTCGCCATTACGAAGAGGCGTTTTGGTACCTGTAACTCAGGTATCGTCAAGAGCAATCTTGTCTTTGATGCTATCAAAAATCCCTGGGCCAATCCCGCGTACATTTTTGATGTCCTCAATATCCATAAACGGCCCGTGCTGATCGCGATGTTCAATAATCGCCTCTGCACGTCCCGGCCCGATTTGCGGTAGCGCCGTCAGTTCCTCTTTTGAAGCCTCATTTATATTGATGGGAAACTCGGCTGCCGTCTCTTCCTCTTCACCCAAAACCTCATGGCGAGGCAATCGCTCAAACATTTTTGATGCTTCAGCCCAGGCTCCGATTTGTTGCTCGCGTGCATCTTCCCGCAAAGAACGATAGGCCGAAACGGAATCCGGATGCTGAGCGTGCATATCACTAAACGTGCCGATTCCTTTTTTCAACAATTTTCGGTTCAGCGGAAAAGTCGTTCCATCATCTTTTTTTACGGTGATGTAAGCATGGAAACGATTGTACTGGGTCACCGGAAGCTCTCCTGCCGCCGCAGCTCGTAGCTTTACCTTGTTCCCCTCTAACAAATCTTTTACCTGATCCCGTGCTTCCGCTCCATAATAATGGCTGGAATCATTCCCCGCATAGATTCTCGGCACCCGTACGCCCAGTGGTGACACCGGATATCTGAAACCGGGAAATAACTCTATTTCAAATACCTGTCCGTCGGTGATATCTCTAACCGGATACCATTCACCAAGAGAAATCGGTGGAGGTGGCGGGTCCGACTCTCCTTTTGCCCGGCTTTGAACTCCCATAAAATCCTGATAGAACTGATTAGCCAAAGTATCGCAATGGATGAAAACGATATTTTCATCATTCACTCTTTCTGCCGCCGCCGAGAAGTTATAAGAGCCGGTGATGGCAATGGCATTATGACCGTCATCATAATCGGGGCGCACAGCATCCAGCAGCATGGTTTTTTGGTGTAACTTGCGAAGTTCTCTGCTGGGCAGGATCATTCTGTTGCCTTCGGTGGCTTCAGGTTTTGCCCAGATATCGTTGTTGTTACGATATCGCCCGAAAAACATGTTGTCGATGACCCCTTCAAGCCGCATATCCGTTTCGAAAGATTTATTCCACAGAGTCTGACTTATGGGAATTCCGGGTGTGATGGCAAATGAGAGAAATCGGGCTTCATATCGCACGTGATCTTCTATGAGCTCCACGATACGGTCACTGATGCTGGGCTTCCGGTTGTCCCGGTCCATCGGACCAAAGTAAACTTCAACCCTGGTATCATCCACCCAAAAATGATTTTGCGATACGTTTCCTTTATCGCGATGAAATTTCATATTCCCGGGATCCGGTTCTATATCCGAGGAACCCCACATCATCTCGAACTCTTCGCGATACGCCCTCGCCACTTCATTATCCTTAATGATCATCGTCAGATTGGTGTTGTAGGGATCGGTATAGGTCATGTTCATGGTACCGGTCCACAGGTAATGATCATCGGGGTCATCACTCTTTTTATCTACCACCGCGAATTTGTGGTGCATGTGGGCTCCCCGGTTGGGCAGCTCCTGGCGGTCAATGTCTCCATCCGGCCAGTAGATGGTTCCGCTGTCATCAACGGTTATGATACCTGCGCCGCCAAGCTTATCCCACATAATCTGATGAGGCTCGTGGCGATCACGGTAATTATGATCTGTCACCACTCTAACACGCAACCCTCGCTCTTTCGCCCGCACCAAGGCTTCCCCAATGCGGTGGTTCTGCAAATCGTAAGCGGCAAGATCCACACTGTATTCGGCACTATCGATCAAAGCGGTAAGGGTGCCGATTAAATCGGTTTCATCATTAGTTTCATTCCCATCAAAAGCCACTGAGTGATCTGAGGGCATATTGAAAAATACTTCAATCCACTCAACCGTACTTGTATCAGCCGTTTCTTCTGTTTCCTCTGTAACATCCTGATCTTCAACATCATCAGCCGGGCGTACTTCCGGAGAACAATGTGCGGCGGCAAAAGCCAGCGCCGCGATCATCCACAACCATAATAGTTTCGTTGTACCCGTTTTCATCGAATAAATACCTCTGTCCTGTTGTTAACTCTGGCTAAAAAAGAATATCTTAAACCTTTGCCGGTTTTCACAAATTTTTGATTCCAAATGAACTGGAATTTTCTAAATCCTCTGATCTGGCGCCGGTCATTTTTGTTATGGCTGCTGATCGGCTTCATCATTATCTGGTTTGCGTTTCTGGACACCTACAGTCTGTGGACACGCTATCAACTTGAGCGGGAGAAAACTACCCTTGTTGAAGAAACCGAGGAATTCCAAAAGAAGACCGAGCAGCTTGAAGAAAAAATCGATCAGATGAATAACGACCCGGAAAAGCTTGAGCGTATTGCGCGAGAACGCTATGGAATGCGTATGCCGGATGAAAACGTCTATCGAATTCGCAATTAGATTTACAAAACATATTCAGCAATTATTTAAGTCATGCAAGCTATAGGTATTGATCTCGGGGGCACAAATATTAAAACCGCCCTTGTGGATTATCACGAAGGTATTATCAAACAGTTTTCTATTCCCACAGAAGCTGACAAAGGGGTTGACCATGTATTTGATCAGCTCGCGCGGGTAATCAATCAGGCATCCTCCTACACCGATAAACCCGTTATCGGGGTTGGCTCCGGATGCCCCGGTACCATTTCGCTTGACCGAAAAGTGGTTTCTTATCCGCCAAACCTCCCCGGCTGGCAGGTTGAGAACTTTACCGACCGGATTTATAAGTTGACCGGGCTGCCAGCCCGGGCTGAAAATGATGCCAACCTGGCTGCTCTCGGTTCTTCCAGATTTGGTATCGGGCAAGAATTCGACAGCATGATCATGCTTACTCTCGGTACGGGAGTCGGTGGCGGCATCATCTTTAACAGAGAGTTGTACCGTGGCACAACCGGTGCTGCGGGTGAACTTGGCCATGTCATCATCAACTACGACGGACCGGAATCTAACAGCAAAGCCAAAGGGGGAATTGAGGCCTATCTCGGGCAGCGATTTTTGTGTCGTAATGCGGTTGAGAAAATCCGAAAGTACCCGGATAACCCTTTGTATACCAATTTTTATGATGATTTTTCAAAGCTTGAGCCCATCGACATCCACAAGCAAGCTCAAGAAAAAAATGAATTGGCTATTGAAATACTTTCCAACGCAGGTCGTATGTTAGGATATGCCATTGTCAACTTCGTGCATATTCTCGATATCCGAAATATTGTGGTTGGTGGTGGTGTAGCCAAAGCCGGTGATTTCATTCTTGAGCCTGCCAGAGAAGCTGCAAAAGAACGTATGTTACCCGGGCTCCTGGACGGATTTTCCATCAATTATGAAAACCTCGGCAACGACGCTGCCCTACTCGGTGCTGCGAGTCTTGCATTTGAATCCT
Organism: Balneolales bacterium; assembly: GCA_007135115.1. Classification (GTDB taxonomy): domain Bacteria; phylum Bacteroidota; class Rhodothermia; order Balneolales; family Natronogracilivirgulaceae; genus SLJN01. Next base: position 2,437 of record SLJN01000325.1, on the reverse strand, counting down.
TCGGCAACCTCTGATTTGTTTTTTGATATGCGCCATGTAGCATGAGGAATCTTCGATTTACATTAGCTATCGGGATAACCCTTCTGTTTGGCGCTGTGTTTTTGTCACACCCTCAGGCTTCGGTATCCGGCAACTCTTTTACCCCTGCTCTAACCGATACCAGCGATAACGACACCACAGCAACAGACACGCTGCCTGATCCCGAAACCGTTGCGGATACCCTTGAAGAAGCCGAAGAACAACCTCCGGATCCGGAGGAATTGCAGGATCCTGGAGAAACTCCGGACGGCGAGGAACCTCCCGTAGAATTTGAAGCTCAGGACTCAGTCGTTTTTGAATTTGACCCCGAACGAATCGCCTATCTGTACGGGAATGCCGAGGTTCGTCACCCCAAAGGAACCCTGAAAGCCGGCAAGATCACCCTGAATCTTTCTACCAACCTGATGGAGGCTACCGCGGAATCTCCCGAGGATACCCTTTCATTCCCCGTCTTGACTCGTGATGACGAAGAGATCCGCAGCAAAAGAATCCTGTATAATTACGAAACCGATAGAGGCTTGTTCGACGCAGCACGTGTTACCATTGATAAAGGCAGTATTACGGGAGATAAAGTAAAGCGCAGCTCTCCTGATGTCGTTTTTATCGAAGACGGCCAATATTCAACCTGTGAACTGGATCACCCGCATTTCTATATTCAGGCTAATCAGATGAAGGTTTTTGAGGAAGATGAAATATTCTTCACCAATGCCCAGCTCTACATCCTTGATATTCCCTATCCGGTAGTTTTTCCCTTCGGATACATACCATCCAGACTCGAAGAGGAACAAACCGGTCTGCTTGAACCTACTTACGCTTACCAGCAGCAGGATGAACGTGGAATCGGGTTGCAAAACCTGGGGTGGTTTCAGGAATTCAATGAATATCTAACCGGTCAGATTTCTTTTGATGTCTTTACTTCGGGTACATTTTATGTTGATACCCGTCTGGACTACCGCCGCACCGATGCCTATAACGGTAATATTCAAATAGGATATTCAAGGGACCGCGGATTGGAGGCGACAGATCCGGATTTTGCAATAGATGTTCAACGAAGCCTGAGATTACAACACAGCCAGGATATCACTCCTTTTTCGAGCATTTCTGCGAATATCGATTTACAAACTCAGGATTTTTATGCCGCCAACTCTTACGACATAAGTGAACGGGCACGGAATCAAACCAGCTCCAATATCCGCTATAGTTTTCAGGATCCCGATAACCGATTCGATTTTCGTATTAGCGGACGAATAAATCAAAACTTTACACAAGAAAGCACTACCGTTAGCGGTCCGGACGCTTCTTTTTCTACCCGCTCCATGACCCCGTTTGAACGCAGCGGTCCCCAGGCCGGGCAAAACTGGTACGAAACCCTTTCACTGAGATATAACAGTTCTATACGAACCCGATTTAATTACACCCCTGTAGACGATGCGGAATACGGTTTTTTTGATTCCCTGTTTGACCGGCAAAAACACCGGGAGGCAACCGGAGAAGATCGCCATATTGACTTTGGTATGGAACAGTCAATGCGCGGAAATACCCAGTTGGTCACCAGTGAGTTTGTAAACTTCACGGCCAACTTTAGCTATAATGAGTATTGGCTGCCTCAAACTGTACGTCAATTTTACGATCCGGAAACCGAACAAACCGATTCTGAAATCGTAACCGGCTTTGCAACTGCCCGGGATTTTGATGTCGGAACAAACCTTTCCACAACCCTTTACGGACGATCCAATGCTCGTATAGGCAACCTCGATGGTTTTCGTCATACCTTTCGCCCCTCTTTGAGCTACTCTTACAACCCGGATTTTTCTGATCCTTTCTGGGGTGTATATGAAGAAATCGAAGGGCACCCGGATGGTGACACCTACTCACGATTTCAAGGGAGTCCTGTCGGCGGGCCTTCGGCCGGGGAAAGCCAAAGCATTAGCTTGTCGCTGTCTAACCAGCTTGAAACACGGCATGTTACCCGCGACAGTACGGGGGAACAAAGCAGCGAAACACTCCGGTTGATTGATGATTTGCGCGCCAGTGTTAGCTACAACTTTGCCGCAGATACCCGCCCGCTTTCTGACCTTTCCACCCGTATGCGCACCTCCTTCTTCGACAATGTTCGCCTCAACGTAAACGCTGACTTCAGTTTTTATGCTCAGGACGATGAACGCGCCACAATGGATCGATACATGTGGGAAGAAAATCAGGGGTTTTTGAGGCTGAATAATTTTAGAGTAAGTGCCAGTACCGATTTTCAAGGCGGTGAAAATGGGAGACCGGAGTTTACCGAGAGCCAGGCTTGGTTTCCGCCTGAATATGACCCCCTTGATCAATCCCAGTTTACCGGCTATGACAGTGCATTCAACAGTCGGCCGGTTCAGCGTCTTCATGCGCCCTGGTCGTT
>SLJN01000122.1 GCA_007135115.1 Balneolales bacterium | reverse complement strand
TTATTCAATGGTATAGGCATAAGATAATAATATTACTATTAGTAATACACCATTGACAACATAAAGTTGTAAAATTCTATTTTAAATGAGTTGTGCAACAGACACGGCAGTCGGACAAGTTCTACGCGGAAATTATGTGCTTATAAACAAATAAAGTAGTCAAGGTACTTGTTGGTTTAAGAATTGAAGAAATTTTCAATTTGTAATCTTCAATTTTCTATTAAAATCGATTAGCTGCCAGTGAATATCACCGTTCAATTTGTTCAGCGATATCAATTACTACCTGAACGTAAGTGTCGCTGTGATTATATCGTCGAATGGCATTCCAGTTGGGACTTCCGCGTTCAATAGGCTCTCCGTTCAGGGATGGGCGCCAGCCGTTTTCGCGGAGGTAGTTTGCCGTGGATGGAATCATTTTATGGGTCGATTGGATATCATCAATATCTTCCAGCACCGCATAGTGAAGCAGGGAAAAGGGCATCCACTGGGCTACCCCGACGGCACCGGCGAACGAACCTTTGGCATGCTGAATTTCAGCATTATATTTTTGATTCAGCTTCAAAACGGCATCAAGCTCTCTCACGCTGAAAGTCTTTCGATTGGACAGCACATATTGCGTGACAAGACTGTTGAGCAGCACATAATCCCCGGTCATGCCATCGGCGCCATAGCGGGTTTCAATACCCTTGATGCCGACGATATAACGATAATCAACACCGTAGGTTTCTTCGGCATCCAGAAGTTCTTGCTTGTGATCCTCCACAAACTGGTGACTTTTTTCCTTTAAATCCTGCAAATCGATTCGCCCGGCAAAATCCTCGTAAGTGACATCTCCGGCATCTGTTGATCGCAGCAGGTTTTCCCGGAACAGCTCAGCCACTCTGGTATTCAACTCTGCTTCTGAAAGTAACTCCTGAACTACATCCTCATCATGACCCTTTGCTATTAACTCCTCTTTTAATGCATTGAGTTGTCGAGCCTCTTCAGGTCCGTATTCTGACTCAAAGTAGGAGATAGCGTTATCAAATTTCTCTTTTACGCTCAAATTCTTAACCGGGTCATCGGATGATTTTTCAGCATACCCGGTGGTCATCAAAAGCGGAGCCCACAGCAGAAGAGCGATAAGGAGGATAATATTTTGAAGCCTCATAATGGTGAAGAAGATCTGGTTCATAGCCGTATCAGGCTGGTAGAGCAACCCCTGACTCTATGATAACTGATTTGTAATCAAAATAGATATAGGCGATGAAAATTGCCAAAACCATACAAGTTAGGATCTTGAACCCTGCACCTTCCATACTTGTATAGGGCTTAATTACTTAGGGGGGCGGTCGGAAATCAAAGCAATAAAGAGATTTTTTTCAGTTCACAAAAAAGTATAACTGAACCCCACAGAAATGATCTGTTTAACCTGTAAATCATCCGTAATATCATCATTATAAGCTAAAGCGAGTTCAATGTTTGCACTGATGTACTGATTAATCCGTCCGGTAAGTTCATTTACAATCAAAAAATCTGTTGATGACAGTGGTTTATTGACATTGGTGAAGGTTTCCGCAAAACCGGAGTAGTAAATGTTTTCCATAATTTGCCTTTCATATCCCAGTAAAATGGAAAAGCCGGCTTCATTGCGAAAGTTTTGGTCCTCATCCAGACCGAAAAGCGGGGAGAGGTCGGTATCGGCGGAAATTGTTTGCTTCATGGCCAATCCCGTTTCCGCTCGAAAATAGCGGTCGGGATTATAACTCACACCCAAAACCTGATTCAGATAAGCCGGTGCCATAAACCTGGAAATCAGGATCCTGGGTTCGCCTTCCGGCGGGGCGGGGTCATCGTAACCTCTGCCGAACTGCGTTTCAAAATTCACATTCAAAATGGCTCCGAAACGCTCATCGCTGAATTTCCGCCGAAGTTGATTCCTGAGCCGGATGATATCATCACTTTTTATAAAATCCCCGTCACCGATTCGTGTTTGACCGTATCTTAGGCTTGTGGAATGATTGAATACATACCGCTCCGTTTCGTATCTCGAACCGAATCCGACCGAACCCAAAAGAGCAATATTATCGACACCACCCTGACTCCAGTTTCGGTAAGTTGCCTGAGATCCGGTAAGAGAGGTGCGCAAAGAAAGATCCCACTCATACAACTCTGCATCTGTATCCTCTGAAGTACCGCTGGTTTCATTGTAAATGTGGGCGTGGCACAAACCAGCTGTACACAACAAAACCAGAGCCGTGGCACAAAGCTTGCGTAATGACATAGTAGTTTCTGTCTGAAAGATCGTTGATGATGAACCAACTGAGTTGCCGGGGGAGGCGTAATCTCAGTATACCAATCAACAATCATAGTAACTCTATGCCAGATGGTACATTAGCAGAAGTGCTAAATTTGTGTAGCAGGGTTGCTGAAAACCCTATGCCACAAAATCAGTGGAATGTGTAACAGAAAATAAGATTTAATCCGCTGTGATGGCATCGACGGATTTCATCGTCCCCTTCATCATAACCTGCTCTATCGAGCGCATGTTCGCAATATTTTGAGAGGGATCATCTTCAAGAAGGATCAGATTAGCCAGTTTTCCTTCTTCAAGTGTGCCGAATTCATCCTCCCGCTCCATTGCTTTAGCGCCGTTTCGGGTTGCCATTACAATGAGATCTTCCGGCGGGATTCCCGCTTCCTGCATAGCTTCCATCTCCTCATAGATCGAGATGCCATGCAGCGTTCCCGGATTACCGGCATCCGTGCCGACGGCAATGGGAATGCCTGCTTCGTAAACAGCCATAAGATTTGATAGCTCGGTGCTGCTGAGCCGGTCTTCATCCGGATCAAAGGCTTCCAGTCGGCTGAGGAATGAGTCGGTCATTTGCGAATGATCATGAAACCGGTCAGCCGTTTCCATTAGCTCTCTGGTTTTGCCATCTACACAATTGTTGGGGTCGTTGATTTCATAAGCCTCAACTCCGGCAGCCGCACGATAGGCGAGCATATAACCGCTGCTGACGATCAACGTAGGAGTGTAAATGACATCATTGGCATCAGCCATATCCAGAAACTCTTCGTCCACGTCAGTGTCTGATACGCTGTGAACCAGCAGACGGGTTCCGGCCTCAATGGCTGCCTTAGCTTGTGTGAGTTCTGTGGCGTGTGCAATTAAAGCGTTGCCGCGGTTTTCGGCCTCTTCAGCCAAAGCATCGATGTGGCTCATGTAGGTTTCATCCTCATAGGGAATTTGCCACAGTTTGATGCCGGTTGCATCCAATTCCGACAGGTACTGCACGGTTGAAATGCCAGTCTGCTCGGAATCCAGCCGGACCAGGGTTTTGTCGGTAGGTAGATTAAAATCATCCCGCGGATCGGGTGTAATCAAAGGTCCGGATGCAGCCACATGCGGAGCAAAAGGATGGCGCTCCGCCGCATCCTGAAAATCCAGCGACCAGGTAAACCCACCCACATCATATACCCCGGTTATGCCGGAACAAAGGTAGGCATCATAATAGCGCTCCGGGTTCTTTTTCTGATAAGCAGCTACTTCCGCAAACGGGTAGGTATCGCTGATATCCATGGCATCCGGACGGCTGTCGAAAAAGCCCGTTTGGAAGAAGTGAACATGAGCATCAATTAATCCCGGTGTGATGTATTGGCCGCTTACATCCATAATGTCAGCATCGGCAGGCGGACTGCAAGTATCGGAGTCGCCGGCACAGGTGATTTGCTCATCTTCGATGATAATGACGCTGTTTTCAACAGGGGCAGAACCGGTGCCGTCAAACAGGGTGGCGCCTTGCAGCACCGTTGTTTCAGGTGCGTTTGATGCGGCGTCACAGGAATGAAGGCTGAGTGCCGCCGCGACGGTTAAGATCTTCAGAAACCAGGTTCTGCCCGTTTTCATAATGGCTGTTTTTTAGATTATGTCGAGTTCTTTGCCGATGCGGGTAAAGGCGTCAACCGCCTGCTCCAGATGCTTTTTCTGATGCACGGCTGATAGCTGCACACGTATCCGGGCCTGACCTTTAGGCACGACCGGGTACGAGAATCCGATCACATAAATCCCTTCATCCAAGAGCCTGGCGGCCATTTCCTGAGATTTTACGGCATCATAAATCATAATTGGAACAATCGGATGCTCTCCGGGCTTGATGTCGAAACCGGCTTCTGTCATTTTTTCCCGGAACCAGGTGGTATTGGACTCCAGCTTATCTCGCAGCTCAGTCGTTTCGGTGAGCATATCAAGCACTTTGATGGAGGCACCAGTGATCGACGGAGCCAGTGTATTGGAAAACAGGTAGGGGCGGGATTTTTGACGAAGCAGGTCAACGATTTCTTTCCGGGCTGCCGTAAATCCTCCGGAAGCGCCGCCAAGGGCTTTGCCCAATGTTCCGGTGATGATATCTACTCGGCCCTGCACGTCTTTTAACTCAGGCACACCACGACCGTTTTTGCCGACAAAGCCGGTTGCGTGGGCTTCATCACTCATGACCATTGCTTCGTACTTATCGGCTAAATCGCAAATTTTATCGAGCTGGGCGATGGTGCCGTCCATCGAAAAAACGCCGTCGGTAACGATGATTTTCCGGCGGGCTCCGGAAGCTTCCTTGAGTTTGGCTTCCAGGTCGGCCATATCATTGTTCTTGTAGCGGAATCGCTGTGCTTTACACAGGCGGATGCCGTCAATGATCGAGGCGTGGTTTAATTCATCCGAAATAATAGCATCTTCCGGACCCAATAGCGGTTCGAACACGCCGCCGTTGGCGTCAAAGTTGGCGGCGTAAAGAATGGTGTCTTCCGTACCCAGAAATTCGGATATCCGTGCTTCCAGTTCTTTATGAATATCGAGCGTACCGCAGATAAATCGAACGGAGGACATGCCATAGCCGTGCGATTCAATGGTGTCATGAGCGGCTTTGATTACTTCGGGATGGGAGGATAGACCCAGATAATTATTGGCGCAAAAGTTGATCACTTTCTTTCCGCCGGTTGTCTCAATCTCAGCTCCCTGAGGCGTAGTAATAACGCGTTCTTCCTTGTAAAGTCCGGCGGATTTAATCTCATCCAATTCTTTTTGCAGATCAGCACGGATGTTGGTGTACATGCTCTTTTTGCTTGGGTTAAAGTTTTGTTGTGGTCTAATTGCTTCGGAAATGTAAGGCAGATGGAATTAATCGCAAAGTAGGGGATGAGGATAATTAACCGCAGAGTGCACAGGTACACGGAGTATGCACGGAGAAAGCGAGAGGTGAGTTATTTCAAAAATTACAGTCAGCCGAAAAACAGCCAAACTTCCAGTTCCCTTTGCGCTCATAGCGTCATTGCTGTTTCATCCCCCACATGCGCCTTTTTAAATCAACTGATTGTTTTGATTAAATTGTATTCTACCCTTGTGTGCGTATAGTTAATTTAATATGCTCAAAAACCATGAGCTATATTCTATGAAATAAGATAAAAAGTGTGTTGGTGAATAACATTGAATAGCTTAAAGGAGGCTATTCCCAAACCGTCATTATGTGGAATATTTGCAAAATCTGATTTTTCAAATAATTCTATATCAACAAATCTCAGATTCTGACGGTCCCAAATGTCTCTGATCTTGATCTCAATTAAAAGATTATGGTCTTGTATAGCCTTTTTTACTTATGAATAATCCTACAACCGTAATAAAATATATAACATGCTCAAAAAGTACGTTTACTTTTCGCTCATACTGCTGTTTTTAGCCTCTTGTGATGAAATGAATGGAGAAGACTACAGCAATGATAATGGAAATGATGAAAACCTGTCGTTCGACCCGGGCACAGAAGAGGACCGCGAAGCCCTGTTTGATCATCTCGTAGAAGTTACCATGGAGCGCGATGCCTTTGCCTCGCTCACCGAGCACCCCGTCTATCGGGAGCACCCCGCCGGCATCGATGTCGTTGCTGAGATGAAAGAACATAAGGATGATCTGATCGAAGCCGATAACGACAAAGACATGTGGCTGGCGCTGTGGAAAATGTCCAACATTCGCAAAGACCGTCACCTGCGGGTATACGAAACCGATGACGGACTGGAAGTTCCCGAAGAGCTGCAGGAAGATCTTCGCGCTCCGATCCGCTTCCGTACCGATTACAGCGATGAAGAAGAGCGTTTCTTGTTTGTCCGTGACATGGGCACCGATATTGATGAATATGTTGATCAGGTTCCGGAACTTGGCGACCGGCTGGTGTCGATCAATGGAACTGATGCGACCGAATACATTGAATCCTATCGCATCTGGCACCACGCCTCGATGGAAGACCCGTACTGGTGGGAGGTGGCCAATGAAATCACCCGAACACGCGATCGCGTTCCGCATTCCAAATTTTACGATGAAGATCTCGAGGTTCTGCAATTGGGACTTCAGCGAGCCGATGGAACCACCTATGAAATCGAACTTCCGTACTATGAGCGGGGTGATGTAGAATGGCAGGGATTGGATGAGCGCGAATATCCGGGCTTTTCCAAAGTTTCTGAGTTGGAAGGTGAGTACGAGGCATTCCGAAATTTCTACGTCTCAGATGATCCCGACATCCCCGTGGTCATTCTCGATTGGGCGCGTTTCGACCGCGATTTGCTGGACGGCATGGTTACGCTGATGGACTATGCCGAAGAAAACGATCTGCTGGATCATCATGTCATCGTCGATGCAACCCGTTCAGGTGGTGGATCTAACGGTGCCTTCGTTTTAGCTCGCCTGCAGGATGAAATGTTTAAGACCACCGGTCATAACATGAAGGTCAGTGACCTGAGTGAGCAGTGGGTGAGAAATCGTCTGGAGAATTGGGAAGAAGATCCGCCTGATCCCGCAGAAGGTCAGAATCTGGTGTACGAAAAACAGTGGGCTGAAAAAGAAGCCATACCGGCATTTGAAAATGACAACTATTACACCCGCACTGTTCCGTTCAAAGGCGTTCAGCAAACGTGGGGTGACCGGTTTATCAAACCTGCCGATCGCCACTTCACCGGCGGACTCACCGTTTGGCTCAACCCTCAGGGCGGCTCTCACCTGGATCAGTTTGCCTCCCAGGTTGTCGACAACGACATCGGACATCTGATGGGCATGCCGACCGGCGGATTCAGCAACTCCTGGCAAACCAGCGAGACGCTGAAATTCCCGACTACGGGCAAACCAATCGCAGATTATCAGTGGTCCATGGGTCACTCCATCAGGCCCAATGAAGAAATCCTTCAGTACAACCCCGCCCAACCTCATGAATACGTTCCGGTTACCCGGGATAATTATTTCGACTACTATCCGATGATGTTGGATCGTACACTTGAACGAATCGGGCTGCAGTAAATCAACAGAATATTAAAATAACCCATTATGATGAATGCATTGAAATCACTCAAATCCTACATCCCGGCTGTTACGCTGCTTTTTGGCGCCTGTACGGTGGTGGGTAACAGCACCCAGCCGGAGGACAACGACTACGATATTCTGATCAAAAACGGAACGGTGGTCGACGGCTCCGGCGGCCCGGAATTCGGCGCCGATGTCGGTATCGTCGATGATGAAATTGTCGCCGTCAGCCGAAATCTTCAGGATGCTTCTGCCGATCGTGTGATCGACGCAGAAGGCAAGCTGGTAACCCCCGGTTTTATCGATCTGCATAATCATGCCGATCGTTACATGATTCAGGGCGACATGGAATACAGGATGGCGGAAAACCATCTGCTGCAGGGAATTTCTACCATAGTCGGCGCACCTGACGGCCGAACTCGTGAATTTCCGTTGGATGAAGAAGTCGCCGTGTTTGAAGATCCCGGCATCGGTATGAACTTCGTACCTATGGTAGGCCACCAGGTTGTTCGGGCCGAGGTAATGGGCGATGATTTCGAACGCCATGCTACCGACAAAGAAATTGAAGAAATGAAGCAACTGGTCCGCGAAGGCATGGAAATGGGTGCCTGGGGACTTGGAACGGGACTGGAATATCAGCCCGGTGTGTACAGTCATCCGGATGAAGTGGTTGAAATTGCCCATGTGGTCGCCGAGTACGGCGGTTTTCACTTCTCCCACATGCGGGGTTCCGGACGAGTTCCTAAAAACCGATATCCAACCAAGCTAAACGACTATCCGGATCAGGTTTCCTATACCAATCACAGTGGTCCGCACATGGTCGAGGCCTGGAATACCGATGCTCAGGATGCGCTTATGGAGATTATCGACATAGCCCGCGAGGCCGGTATCCCATCGGTTGCCAGCCATATTAAAGCTAAAGGTCGCATGACCTGGGGGCGGGCTCTCAACGACATCATGCTCGTACAGGAAGCTCGTGATAAGGGGCATCCGGTTTATATGGACCAATACCCGTATGAAGGCCACTCCGGTGGTAACGCCACGTTGGTACCCGGCTGGGCCACAGATGGCGATTCTGACGATCACCGTGAGAACCTACAGGCAGTTCTCGATGATCCGGATCAAAAAGCAGACCTGCTGATCGACACCGACTATGTGATTGACTACAAAGGCGGATCTGACCGGCTGCTGGTCACTTATCACGATGATGAAGACCTCATTGGCAAAAAACTCGACGAAGTTGCCGAAGATCTTGAAAAATCTCCTGCTGAGGCGGTCTGGCATTTCATGTTGGATGGCATGGATGATGTTTACGAAGGCATTTATATCCGTCCGCTATCACTGCATGCCAAGGATGTGGAGTTGTATATGAAGCAGGACTTCACGGCTACTTCTTCCGATGCTCGCTTGATGTCTGATCGTGGCCTGCACCCGCGGCACTACGGCGCTTTTGCCCGAAAAATCGCCCACTACGTTCGCGACGAAGAGGTAATTGATTTACCTCACGGCATTCGCTCCTCAACCGGCTTGCCGGCGCAGATTATCGGCCTGCCGGATCGCGGCTACATCAAAGAAGGCTATAAAGCCGACGTGTTGGTATTTGACCTCGATGAGTTTGAAGACCGATCTACGCCCATCGAACCTGAAAAGAAAGCCGTAGGCATGGAATACATGATGGTCAACGGCATCTTCAGCATCGACGGCGGGGAGTTCCAGGAAGAGCTGGCCGGCGAGATCATCGACCGCACCGAAGTCCAGGCTTCTCCCGAACGAGATCGCGCAAACCGCTAAAAAACAAATTCCATCACCAATCACCTGTCAGGTCCTCCCAAAGGGATGCCTGTGGCAAAAGACCTGGCTGGTCCAACACCACGCTAAAGTCTTTCCAAAAAAAACAATCACCATGGCATCACACGCCACCCATAGCAAACTTGCAACTTTCATTACCGCCATTCTGATATTTTGCATGTTCACCGCCTGTGCACCTGCTCAGTCCGAAGAAATGGCGGAGGATACAAACTCGGATCTTGAATTCGATCCCGGCACCGAGGAAGATCGCGAAGCACTCTTTGATTATTTGGTTGAAAAAACCATGAAGTGGGATGCTTTTGCTTCCCTGCAGGAACACCCGGTGCACCGGGAACATCCGGCCGGTATTGATGTCATTGCGGATATGGAGCAGCATCGCGATGCGCTGATCGGTGCTGAAACCGACGAGCAGATGTGGCACGCCCTGCGAAAAATCTCAAATGCGCGGCGAGACCGTCATCTTGGTTTGAGTCCCATTGAAAACGGACTGGAAAAGCCTGAGCATCTGAAAACCGAAGTGCAGGCACCGGTGTCGTTTAAAGTAGATTTTGAAGATCCGGAAAACCGCTTTTTCTTCGTAGCTGATCTTACAGAAGACATTGAAGATCATGTAAGCGGTGAGGTTCCGTCTCTGGGGGATCGTGTTGTCACCGTAGAGGGACGCACCACCGAAGAGCATGTTGAAGCAATGCGCCCGCATAAGCGCTATTCCACCGAAGAGCCACTTTGGTGGCTGATTGGCGATGAAATCAGCCGTACCTGGGATACCTATTACGGCTACGCCCATCATCTACCGCATGATGAGTTTTACGGCGGGGAGCCTGATATCCTTTCACTGGAATTGGAGCGGAATGACGGTTCGCGCTATGAACTGGAAGTTCCCTACAAAGATCCGGACGAGCTCGACTGGCAGGGACACACCGACCGCGAATATCTCGGATTTTCTCCTGTTGATGAGCTTTCTGATTACGAATCATACCGCAATGTGTATCTGTCTGATGATAACGACCCGGTCATTATCATCGATTGGTTCGGCTTCCGAGGCGATGTCATCGAATCGATGGATCATCTGATGGAGTATGCCGAAGAAAATGACCTGCTCGATTACAATGTCGTAGTTGATGCCACGCGCTCCCGCGGTGGATCAAACGGAGCATACATGCTTGCCCGGATACAATCCGAACGGTTTAAAACAACCGCTCACAACCTGATGGTCAATGAAGTTAGCGAGCGTTGGGTGCGCGAGCGTCTGGAGCGGTGGGAAGAAGATCCGCCGGAATCCTCACCGGGGCAGAATCTGGTATATGAAAAAGAGTGGCTGGAAAACGACGCCATGAATGCATTCGAAGAAGATCAATATTACACCAACGACGTCCCGTTTAAAGGCGTGCAGCCCAAGTGGGGGGACCGGGTTATCAATCCCGCGGATCAACACTTTACCGGCGAGTTAATCGTGTGGCTATCCCCGCACGGTGGCTCGCACTTGGATCAGTTTGCCTCTCAAGTGGTAGATAATGATATCGGCCACATTATGGGTATGGCCACCGGTGGATACAGCAACTCTTGGTCGTCTTCTGAAGTGCTGCGATTCCCGACCAACGATAAACCCATCGTGGAATACGAGTGGTCCATGGGACATTCGATCCGGGCAAATGGAGAAATTCTGCAATACAATCCCGCTCAGCCTCAAGAATACATCCCGCAAACCCGTGATAACTTTTTTGATTATCACCCGATGCTCCTGGAGCAAACATACGAAAGACTGGGACTATAGAATAAAAGGATCTGATGTTTGGTGACTCAACCTCCGACTCAGAGGAAATAATAGTTAAAAACGCCATATAACTACTCAGAATTACAAAGCCGCAGATCTTACCACAGCAGGCTCGGCACATTATCCAACTTTGCCGGGCCTCTGAATTGAGGTGATCCAAATTGAAAACTGAATAAAATTTTTAACTGAACTTCATGTCCACTGTTTTCTCATATTTATGGAATTTGTCTCTCGGGATGAAAATCCTCCTGTTCATGGTCTTGGGAGTCATTGTGGGTTTCATAGCACCGGATTATGCGGTGGAAGTCGAGCCCCTGGGAGATTTGTTTATCCGGCTGTTGTTAATGGCCGCCATACCGCTGGTCTTTTTTAACCTGCTTGCCGGACTTACAAGCGTAGAAGAGCTCGGCGTTATCGGCAGGTTGGGTGCGAAAATTATGACTTATTATCTGGCCTCAACTACGGTCGCATTGACCATGGGCCTTTTGATGATGAGTTATCTCAGGCCGGGTGATGGTATGGAGCTTCAGGAAGAAGAGGATGTGGATGACGACTTCGGGGAAGTGCCCGGTATCGTCGAGATTATACTGGATCTGTTTCCGGAGAATGTGGTAGAGGCCTTTAGTGAAGGTGAGGTCGTTCAGATAGTGGTATTTGCTATTTTTCTGGGTATCGCCACGTTGCTGCTTCCCGATAAACAAAAGCAGCCGCTTCAAAAAGTCTTCAACGCGTTTGCCGATGTTTTTCGCAAACTGGTGGATATCATCATGAAGTTCGGTCCGATAGGTATCGGTGCACTGATTGCCGCAACGGTAGGAGAGTACGGTGATGAATTATTCGGCCCGATGGCGCTCTTCTTGGGAGGTATCTGGATATCTCAGATAGTGATGTTTTCGCTTCAGATCGGAGTTGTTTGGGTACTGACCGACTTTACCGCGAAGGATTTTCTTAAACGAACGGGACCGGTGTACGCAACGGCAGCCGGAACATGCAGCAGTCTGGCGACACTATCCATGACTTTCCAGGTGGTAGGTGAAAAACTGAAACTGCCAAAGTCGATCTACAACTTCACGCTGCCGCTTGGTGCACAGCTGAACAAAGATGGTACCTCTCTGATGCTCACGGCAGTATTACTGTTTACCGCTCAGGCCGCAGGAGTGGATTTTACTCTCGGTGAAATGCTGATCATCCTGCTGGTAGGTCTTGTGCTTTCTGAAGGATCCGGAGGCATTCCCGGAGGCGGTGCGGTTATAGCGATGATTTTCGTACAGGCCTTCAACCTGCCGCTGGAAATTGCCGGTATGGTTGTCGGAGTATATCGCTTAATCGACATGGGTAACACCACGATTAACGTAACCGGAGACATGGTTGCCACCAGTGTGGTAACCCGCTGGGAACGCTGGCGCCGAAATCCGGAAACCGACGAATTCGAACAGCAGAGTTAAACTTAACAGCTATTGGGCAGATTTGACTTAGGTCTAACAACCAAACACCTTCAGTATCCATGAAAACAGAAAACACAACCAGCCTCGGCCTCGCCAATCGCATCCACGCCGCCCCGGAATCTGCAACCGTCCGGATTGCAGATCTGGCTAAAAAGCTCAGAAGACGTGGCGAGGATGTTGTAGATTTTTCCGCAGGCAGAGCCTTTGAGGATACGCCCAAAGACATTTGCAACACCGCCTCCAAAGCCATGATGTCCGGCGACACGCACCAAACTATGGCTCAGGGGAAGCCGGAGTATCGCGAAGCGGTTGCTAAAAAACTCAAGCGCGAAAACGGCATTGATGCTGATCCCGAATCCGAAATCATCGCCACCTTTGGTTGTAAAAACGGTCTGACATTATCGCTGCTCGCCACGATTAACCCGGGTGATGAAGTGATTCTCGAAGATCCCGGATTTGTCAGCTATGCCCCGACCATTCAGTTTTTCGGAGGCGTTCCGGTGCCGGTGCCGCTGCGCCCGGAAAACAATCACCGGTGGGACGAAGAAGAGCTGAGAGCCGCCGTTACAGATCGCACCAAAGCAATTTTGTTCTGTTCGCCCCATAATCCGACCGGAGTCGTACATACGCCCGAAAACCTGGAGATTATTTCCAGAGTGGCTATAGAAAAGAACCTGTATGTTATTTCGGATGAAATCTACGAAAGGGTAGTGTGGGGCCGCCACCGGCATACCTGCATATCAACGCTACCCGGAATGAAGGAGCGCTCCATCACGCTAATGGGGCTTACCAAAACTGCCTCCATGGGGGGATGGCGCGTCGGGTTTGCGTATGCACCCGAGCCGGTGATCAAAGCGATGATCACCCTGCAGCAGCATCTTGCCACCTGCGTCAGTTCTTTCACCCAGGTGGGAGCGGCTCACGCTTTTGGTGAAGAACCCGGCCCTGAGCTTACCACTATGTGGAAAAACTGGGAGCGGCGCTGTGAATATATGACGGGTGAACTGGACAAATTGCCCGGCGTATCCTGCGCCATGCCCGAAGGCGGATTCTACGGATGGGCCGATATTCGTGAGACCGGCAAAGCCTCGGAGCCCTTTGCTGAGAAGCTGCTGACCGAGCACCACGTAGCGGTCGTCCCCGGAGCGGCATTCGGCAAACAGGGAGAGGGCTTTCTGCGGATTACCTGCGTTAAATCAGATCAAGAGCTGGAAAAAGGTATTGAGCGTATGAAAAAAGCTTTTGCTTGATAGTCGTGGGTAACCGCTGAGTTCGCTGAGGTATTCGCGGAGGGAGTATTGTAATTGAAGATCACAGATTTAAGCTCGTACTCGTACTATCTCCCAATTTCGACTTTTCAGAGTAAGCTCCAGATTTAAGATTAAAGACCTCGTTTCGAGCACAGTTGCCGGTTATCAGAGATGACGTGAAAGGTTTCAAAAACCTTTTACGTCATGGATTTGATTCGGGCAAAATGATCAGCATACCTCCTCTCCATATACCGGGAAAGTTCCTATCAAATATGAGTCAAGTTTACCTCAAAGTCGTATCAAAGACGTAAATATTCGAATTTGATACGTATTTGATTCGACTTTGATACGAATTTGATTCATAATTGATCAAAATCGGGATGCTATATGTTTTCGGTAGTTTCAAATCTTCGCAACGGTCCGAACACACCGCAACTCCCAATAAATATCATTGATTATCCACCGCCTCTTCAAAAATTGTCCGCTGTGTGGCTTAAACATTAAAACCAAGCTAAGCTCAAGGTTTTTGGGTGGCGCCGGAGGCTTCAAGAAATTCCACGATTTTATTCAGGGTTCGCAGCTCACCGTATTCTTCCTCTGATATTTCAATATTCATCTCTTCGCTGATGGTCACCATCATAGTGTAAAAGTCCATGGAATCAATATCGAGAGCGGGACCGAGGTCGGCATCCGGTTTAAGTTGCTCCATGTCGGCTTCCGGAGCGGCACGGTGCAGGTGCTTTTTTACGTAGGCTTCAAGTTCACTTTTATTCATAAGTTTTCCGGGTTTTGAAATTGATCTTCCAGGAATTCGAGGAAGCGGGAGCCGGTGTGTCCGTCCGTAGCGCGGTGATCCGCTGCAAGTACAGTGGTAAGCACCGGCCGGGAGCCGACAGCCCCGTTGATTGCCCGTGGAGTGGAATAAACCTTTCCGAAACCGATCAATGAAACCTGGGGCGGGTAGATCACCCCGTAAACTTTCCGAGCTCCCCGTTCGCCAAGGCTGGTAATTGTAGTTGTTGCACTGCTGACTTCAGCGGCGCGAAGGTGCCCCTCCCGGGCCCGCATCACCATATCCACAAACTCGACTCGGATTTCATCCAGAGACTTGGTATCTGCATGAAGGATAGCCGGAATCACCAATCCGCCCCGGCGCAGGGAAATGGTGAAACCGATGTGAATACTCTCTTTGACCTCAAGGCCTTGCTCCGTCCAATATCCGTTTAGTTCGGCAACCTGACCAAGCGCGTTGGCCACGGCTTTGATTTGCAGAATGGGCGGCATAACCCGTTCTTTGACGGATCGGGTTTTATTTGTTTTTTCCAGCCAGTTGAGGGCCGGCTTCATATCAATTTCGGATTCAAGGTAGTAGTGAGGAATCTCTCGGTTGGAGCGACTCATAGCGTCGGCAATGGCTTTACGCATCGGGTCGATTTGGGCAGCGGCCGGTTCGCGTTCAGGAGTTTTTGCTTCCGCTTTTGCTTCTGGCGATGGTGCCGGCTCCGGAGCTGCTTTTTCTTTTGGGGGTGATTTCACTGGAGCTTCAGGCGGAGCAGCCTCCCGTTTGGAAGCGGCCGCTTCCACATCTTTTTTATGAATCGTGCCCCCTGGTCCTGATCCCGCCACCATACTCAAATCTACATTCAACTCTTTTGCTACATTCCGGGCAAGGGGAGAGGCTTTAAACTTTTTCTTTTCCATTTTAACCGTTTCCTGCACCATGGTCTGTCCGTCTGATTCTTCGGATGCAAAAATTTCGGCAGGGGTGACTTCAACTTTCTCGGTACGCTCACTTATCACTGCCATTACCTGGCCCACCTGAACCATTTCACCTTCTTTTATTCGAAGTTCGCTGATATAGCCGTCTTCAAATGCTTCAATATCGATTAAACCCTTTTCGGTATGGATC
>SLJN01000238.1 GCA_007135115.1 Balneolales bacterium | reverse complement strand
TCGTGCTGCTGATGAAGCTGAGCTAAATACACTGAGAGAAAAGGCCTTAAAACGCGGCCTGGAGCCTACCGAAGTTATCAATCGGCACTTTTTCAAATCGGTTTATTTCCGGACGCCGGGAGGGGTGCTTTTTGAAATTGCCACCGATGGGCCTGGCTACAGCGGGGTGCAGAACGAAAATGAATTGGGCAAAACCATCTGGCTGCCTGATGATCTTGAACCTAATAGGGATATGATTGAAAAGCGTCTACCGGAAATAAAGGTGTGATTCTGATTTAAGATTAAGCCAATGGATACATCAACCGATAAAGATCCACACCTGATTACGCCGGTTTTGGAGGGTGGAGCTCCAGCTTCCAGGGCCCAGGCGACGATGATCATGCTGCACGGGCGGGGAGCGGATGCCGCCGGCATGATTGACCTTAGTCAGCAGCTTGCCCAACCTCACATCCGGTACCTTGCTCCTCAGGCAGCCGGGCGGACCTGGTATCCCTATCCATTTACCGAACCGATTGAAAAAAATCAGCCACACCTTTCGAGCGCCCTCAACAAAATTGGTGCTCTCATTCGGCAATCCGTTGATGAAGGAACTCCCCAATCCAAAATCTTCCTTTTCGGATTTTCCCAGGGAGCCTGCCTTGCCCTGCATTACGCAGCCGCTCATCCTGTCCGGCTCGGAGGAATCATTGCATTAAGCGGTGCTCTGATCGGCGCTCAATTAAACAAGGGCGACTATCGGGGTGATCTGCAACAAACACCGGTATTCATGGGAGTTGGAGAGCTGGAAACCCATTTTTCACTTGACCGTTTTCACCAGACTTCGGAAATCATGAGCCACCTCAATGGCAATGTTATGGCACATGTTTACCCGAATAAGGGTCATCAAATTACCGGAGAGGAAGTTACCTACATCAGAGGTTTACTATCCTCATTTTAGTAAAAAAATTAACAACCAGAATTTCATGATTATATGAATATACTAGCACTTGCAGGGAGCCTGCGCAAGGCTTCATTCAACAAATCCCTGTTGAGGGCAGCACAAGATTTATCCGGGGATGAAATGGATATTGAAATCATTGATCTTGCGGATATCCCACTCTTCAACGCCGATTTGGAATCCGATAAAGACCCCGACGCGGTAGCTAACTTTAAAGATGCCATTCGAAATGCCGATGGCGTACTGATTGCTTCACCGGAATACAATCATGGCATGACCGGAGTTACCAAGAATGCGATTGATTGGGCGTCACGTCCGCCAAAAGATGCACCGTTAGCGGGCAAGCCGGTAGGCATTCTGGGTGCATCGCCGGGAGTCACTGGAACGGCACGGAGTCAGGACCAGCTTCGGCAATGCCTGAAATCCATCAATGCCCACTGCATGAGTTTACCTGAGTTTCTGCTGTTCCGGGCACGTGAAAAGTTTGATGAAAAGGGCACTCTTACGGATGAAACTTCAGCGAAGCATCTTCAGAAATATCTGAATGCTTTTGCGGGTTGGGTGAAGAAATTTTCGTAGAAGCTGTTTGCAGTTTTTGAAAGTAAAAAGGCGAAGCCGCCCGAAAGCAGCTTCGCCTTTTTAATTTTGAAATGCGATCAGAATTAATTGGTTGTTGACCAACTGATAGTATTTCCGAAAAACAAGGCATTGGCGAACAACTTGTTGGTGCCGTACCAGAATGCCCGGAAATTAGGGTTATCCGGCATCAAAATGACTCTGCCGGAGCCGTAATTGCTGACTGCTACCCCGGCAATACCAGAAAGTAGCTCTTCATTCTTTTCCGATACGTAACCGCTCAGTTGCGGATCTTCGGTATAGCGCACCGGACTCGCATACGGATTTTCGGTCGGTTTCATCATAATGCGATTGTCCCGGAATACCGGCAGTTTTTCGCGGGTGTAGCCGTAGAGCAGCGGATGGGTGAGGTCAACTTCGGTTTCGAAAATACTTCCGCCGACAACCTGGGCTCCGCGATCGGGAGCTTCATCGATGTAGCGGGGGAAATCGCCTTGCTCCATCAGGCGGTTGTGGGTGCTTTTGAATTCAACATCGGCCAGATCATTATTCACAGCCCACTGGGTAGCATTATTGATGGTGGTCAGGGTTCCGCCATCGCTCACCCAATCTTTGATGGACTCAACCTCGCTGTCGCTGAGGTCGTTATAGTTACCGTTAACCATCACGATGTTGTTGTATCGACTCAGATCGGTCCCTGAAAGGTCATCTTTATCGACCAAGGCATGATGCATTTCATATCGCTGATCCAATAGATGCCAAATCTGACCGGAATCGTACATGCTGGTTCCGTTGCCCACCACGATCATGGTTTTGGGCTTTTCCACGGTGTTGTAGTTCCGGCTGCCGAGGTCAATCCCTTCCGGGGTAAGACCGGTATCAACGGTATGAATTTCGATACCATCTTCCTCAGAAATGGTTTCCATGATTTCATGGATTTCCTCAGCACTCGCCTCATCCTGAATGCCCATATTGACCATAATCGCACCGTAGTCAAAATCTACGTTTCCGTTGGTTGTCGGTGCGGTAAAGGTGCGGGCGGCTGTTTTTACACGGACATCCGCATCCAAAAGCCTGTAGGCAGCTCGCGGAGCGTAGAATCCATGCCATTCAAAAATGTAGGCATAGGGTTCTTCATCTCCGTGAAGGGCACCTTGCGGGAATTCCGGCTCTTCAACCCGGTCACCGAGCATATCATCCCGAAAATCCCGGCTGAACAGTCCACCCCGTTCTAATTCAGTATATTCAAGATTGAAGGTATGCGGAAGGGTCCAGGTGGAAACATCGTAGAAGAGGCTGTCCGCAAACTCATGATGCTCCATGAACAGCCCTTCAAGGAAAGTGTATTGCGGCTGTTCGGTAGGCACGATGTAGGACCACTCGGGATCATAAGTTACACCGTCGCGCTCGATTTCTTCAGCTAACTCATACACTTCGATGCTATGGTGATCCAGAATGTCGAGCAAGTGATAAGTTCGGGCCGGGTCGTGTTCATCCCCAAACACATACGCTTTGGTATCACCGTCGCGGGCTTCTTCAACCGCATCTGCATAGAAATCGCGCATGTGCTCTAAAAACTCGGTGCGCAGTTCATGGGTACCGGTAACGGTCGAGAGCGAGGTGGCAAACTGGTTGCGAATCGCCATCGGGAAACTCACATCGCCGTGCTGACTTTCCTGGAGATGCCCGCGGGCACTGGCCTGTTCAAACAGGATACCAATGGTACCCTGAAGATCCGGGTAGGTGGAGCCTTTTCCGATGTAATAGTCATCAAAGCCTTCTTCCGTCCAATAAAGCTGATCGAAATCATCTAAAAAGTCGGCATGATACTCGGCAAGAGCGCCAGTCAGTTCAATGGTTCGATCCGGAATCAGCGGGTTATCACGTGAAGGAACTCCCGGTTGGAAGAAATAAGTGGATTGGGTTCCCATTTCGTGGTGATCGGTCAGCACATTGGGCTTCCACTTCTGATACATATCGATGCGGCCCCGGCTTTCCGGATGGACTACCGGCATCCAATCACGGTTGAGGTCAAACCAATAGTGGTTGGTTCGCGAGCCCGGCCAAACTTCGTTGTGCTCGCGGTTATTGGGGTCGCCATCCATCACATCGCTGCGGTGAGAGTTCACCCAGCTTGCAAACCGGTTCACCCCATCGGGATTGTAAACCGGATCGATAAGTATGACGCTTTCGTCGAGCAGTTCATCTATCTGAGCACCTTCGGCGGCGGCGTAGTAATAGGCCGAAAGCAGCGACACGCTTGCCCCGCTGGCTTCATTTCCGTGGACGCTGTAGCCGAGCCAGGTCACCACTGGCATTTCATCGAGATCGAGATCACCCGATTCATCCGGATCATTTAATTTGAGGTGGTCTTCCCGAATGTCATCAATATTGTTTTGGTTTTCGGGGGATGTAACTGTCAGCAGCAACAGCGGACGATGCTCAACGGTGCGTGCATACTCCTGGATTTCCACGCGATCAGACGCTTCGGCAACGGCATGCATATACTGAACGATCAGCGCATGATCGGGGTGCTGCTCACCGACTTCAAATCCGAGGATTTCAGACGGTTTGGGAATATCGGGATTGTAGGAAACATCATCCGGAAGATAATCTTCCAGATCTTTAGCCTGCAGGCAGGTAAACGCCAGCAGCATGGAGAGTGTCAGTAGCCCTGTTTTTTTAATATTCATGCGTTATGTTATTGGTTTCACGATTGTTCTTCTAACCATTTGCAGGTTATTGGATAATACAAATCAAATGGTAGAATTATATTGATT
>SLJN01000374.1 GCA_007135115.1 Balneolales bacterium | reverse complement strand
TGAATAAATTGGGCAACCCCAGACGCCCATAGCAAGCATCTCAATAGGACAAAAGATATCAGATTGAAGATTAGTGATATCAGATTGCAGATGTTGGACCTGGAATTTGCTATCTGCTACCATCAATCTGATATCCGTCCGATCAGACAGGATGATGATGCTAAGCAAAGTTATATGCCGGTAGCAGCCATCTCAACTGTGCCAAGAGATAGCAGATTGGTGATTTGTGATTGCAGATTGTAGATGTTGGGAGGAGCTACTACCGGCTTACCCGAGAAGAAACTTTACGAATCAATCCGCTAAAGATTAATGCATGAACCGGGTACAACGCATACCAGTAGAGCCATCCGGCGAGGCCTTTCGGAGCGAAGAAAGCAGTTTGTGTCAGCAGGGTTTTACCGTTTTGTTTGTTGATGGCGCGGAACTCCAGCCAGGCTTGTCCGGGGACTTTCATTTCGGCTCGGAGGCGCATTAGTTTGTTTTTTTCTACCGCTTCCACGCGCCAGAAATCAAGAGCATCACCTACGCGAACGTGATCCGGGTCGCGTCGGCCTCTGCGTAATCCGACACCGCCGATCAGCCGGTCCATCATTCCCCGCAGACGCCAGGCCCAATTCATATAGAGCCAGCCGCGGTCACCGCCTAAACCGGTGAATGACTTGAAAACCGCATCCGGGGTGGCATCCACCATTTTTTGCCGCTTTTCGAGAATCATGCCCTCCTGGGTGGTAAGCACTACCGGCGGCTCTTCCCCGACGCTGGTATGTAAGGCGTCCGTCCAGCTTGTGACTACATTTCCTGCCTGCAATTTCGCAAGTGCCCGTCCCACTGCTGTGCGGTAGCCCACCGGCTCAATTTCGGGAAACAGATCCTTCGCAATCGGATGTTGTACGATGCTTTCGTTGCGCAGCCCCTCAATAAGCGGACGGGCAATGGAGGTGGGGATCGGGGTAACTAAGTGCACCCAGTAGGATGACAGCCTCGGCGTCAGTACCGGTACCGGGAGCAGCAAGCGCTTGAGTTCACGCACCTCCGCATAGGTTTGCATCATCTGACCGTAGGTGATTACATCAGCGCCTCCGATTTCTATGATACGGTCGCGGCTTTCCGGCTTTTTGAGTGCCAGCGTCAAATAATCCAGCACCTCCCTGATGGCAATGGGTTGTGTCCGGGTAAAAACCCATTGGGGACAAATCAGTACCGGCACACGTTCGGTGAGATATCGAATCATTTCAAAAGACAAACTGCCTGATCCGACAATGACCCCGGCCCGAAACTCGGTTACCGAAACGCCACCTGCCCGTAAAGCTTCGGCGGTCTGATGACGGGATTTCAGATGCTCTGACAGCTCCGGAGACTCCTCGGCCAGGGCTCCCAGATAAATGATGCGATCAACACCCGATTTTTGGGCAGTTTTCCCAAAGGCTTCGGCAGCATGATAATCGCGCTCATGGAATCCACTTCCCGCACCCATACTGTGCACAAGGTAGTAAGCCACCGTAACACCCTGCAGAGCCGATTCGACGGTTTCCGGTTTTAATAAATCTCCTTCTGTGATTTCAACCTCATCAAACCAATCCCGGCCTTTCAACCGATTCGGATCCCGCACCAGGCATCGCACCCGGTATCCCTGATCCAAAAGTTGAGGCACCAGTCTGCCGCCGATGTAGCCGGTGGCTCCGGTTACCAGGATGAGATCGTTGTTTTCAGGAGATGTGCTCATTCAAAATCTTTAACTTTTTACTGAAGTTAGTGCTTATCGATTGTTAATTACACCCCGCTTGCGGAATTCGTTCAGCGTGATTACTTGTGGCTGATGATTTTTGCCAATCCGTGCCCCGTATCAGTGGAAGAAATCGGGGGTATAGACTGATCGATCACGGATGATATATACGCCGCGGGTGTGCGCTATTGACTTTCTTTTCTCTATAAAATACCATGTTAGGTATTGAGCTTTATCAGACTCTCGATTTTAATCTTGAAATAAGGGGGATATAATTCAGAGGGTTGGTTTAACGATTTGGATGTTTGACATTCAAATAAATTCCAATGTCTAAAACCCAAACTGGTTATGGCAACCGATGACAGCAGGTTTCGGACTAAAGGTTGTGTTTGGGTTGGTCGTTTAGATTTAAATCTGTAACACCAATTTCGTTAGCGACTCCCAAAACGTAGGGACAAGGCATGCCTTGTCCCTACTGTTAGCCATTTTTCCGGGATTATAAACTAAACTCCAAATTTTGAACCCGAGTCACCCCTTCTCTTGATGCACAAGAGAAGGGGCCGGGGAATGAGTTTAGTCCCGCCAACGGTTGAGATATATGCCACACCTTTACTGTAGCTGGAATTAAGATCTCGGAATGACGTTGAGGACGGAAAAAATCACAGATAACAGGCATCAAATTTCAAATAAGCTCCAATTTCTAATTTCCAACTCAAGCCGGCTCTGGCAACCGTTTGGAATTTCAATAATTGAGCATTGGTGCTTATTTGTAGTTTGCTATTTAAATATTGGGATTTAGCAATTCCCTATCCGTAAGGAGAGCGTAACGGACGGGTTTTCAGAGTAAGGAGAGAAAAAAAGAATCTCCCTCCCGGTACTCCGCGCCGGGAGGGAGATTTCCACAAGGTTTTACTTGACCTGATCGGCCAGTTTCTTACCCGGCTTGAACTTAACAACTTTTTTAGCGGGAATGTTGATGGTTTCTCCCGTTGCCGGATTCACTCCACGTCTTCCTGCTCTTTCTTTTGCTTCGAAAGTTCCAAAACCAATAAGGGTCACTTTGTCCCCTTTTTTAAGGGTTTTAGAAGTATTGTTGATAAAAGAATCGAGGGCAGTTTGTGCCTGATTCTTAGAGATTTTCGCATCAGATGCGATTTGGTCTACAAGTTCTCCTTTATTCATATTCCTCATTTTTTAGTGAGACATAAACAGGCTTAAGCAGCAAAGCCTTTGACAGAACTAAGTTAGAAAAACCAAACTGAAATTCTACAAGAAATTTATTTTTAATCAGATATTCGTTTAACGGTTTTACTAATAACTATAAGGTGTTGATTTTTAATGTCTTAAAAACCTACCCATCAATGCCTTCTATTTGAACTCACCTAAATCTCTAAAAATTTTTCTTTTCCAGAAGGCAGATTATGACGGCATAAATTTACCCCGCCCCCTTCATCAAGCACTTTTAGCTTTCCATTTCCGGGGTGTGGTTAACAAATATCAATTCATCAGTGGAGTAACCTAAACTATCACTTAGTTGAAGGAATTTATCCATTACCTCATCATCGACTTCCGGAGTTCGGGATAAAAACCATAGATAAGATTTGCTCGCCCCGGTTACAAAGGCATATTGATAATCTTCGGCATCAAGACCAAAGATTACATAAGATCCATAAAAGGGCCCGAAAAAGGATACTTTAAGATGGCCTGTGGTTTCATCATCCACAAATCTTGCTTTTCCGGTAGCTTCCTTCCACTCGGAGTCTTTTGTTGAATACCCTCTGTTTATAACCTTGACACTGCCATCATCTCTCAATTGGTATTCGGCCGTAACCTGCTCAAGGCCGCGCTCAAAGCGATGATCCAATCGGGCAATTTCATACCATTTGCCCTCATATCGCTCAAGGTCAAAGTTTTCAACCGGCTTTACCCCATCGGGGATGCCCATACAACTGCTGAATAAAAGGGTAACGACCGGTATGATCAAACGCATGGTACGCTCTCTTTTTTAAAGATAACGTATAAAACCGGAGTTTAAGGATAAGGATCCTATTCGATCACCGAAGCACTTACTATATTTGCAACATAGCGCCGCAGCCGCACCACATTTGCACTATCATCCGGATGAACGCGATTGGTTAGCAGAATTACGGCCAGATCCGAATCAGGATCAATATGCATGGATGGGCCGGTGTAGCCGGTATGTCCGTAGGTGGCATCAGAGGCCAGGTCTCCCTGGCTGGTGCTGAAGGCCGAATGCTTATCCCAGCCCAGAGCGCGACCGAACTCTTCCATCCCGTAAGGCATAGCGGTAATTTTACGCGTGGCTGCCGGACTCAGAACTCGCTTTCCCTCATATTCTCCCTGATTTAACATCATCAATGCGAAGCGGCCGATATCATCGAGGTTGGAAAAAAGTCCTGCGTGACCGGCCACACCGTCGAATATTTCGCGGGCTCTGGGGTCGTGGACGATGCCGGTCAGGTACTCATCATCCATTTCTTCGGTGGGTGCGATATGATCGGTTACATCAGGTGTGAAGGCGGTTGCTTTCATCTCAAGCGGATCAAAAATGTGTTTGCGGGTATAATCAGCCAGTGACATTCCGGTCACATTTTCGAGAATAGTTTGCAGGGTGATGAAACCGACATCACTATAAATAAACTCCCGGCCGACCTTACCGCTGAGTTTGCCTTTGTTGATGTATTTCAGAAAATATTCCCGGGTAGCTTCGCCGTATTCCTCTTCCACCTGCTCCGCTGAAATGATGGGAGGGAAACCTGAGGTATGGGTAAGCAGATGTTTGATGCGCATCGTGGCACCATCATTTTCTTCATCTTCGGATGGCTTGGGATCAAAGTCTTCAATATGATCTGATACGGCATCGGTTAAACTGATTTTACCACGCTCCACCAGCTGCATAATCGCCGTAGAGGTCGCCATCGGCTTGGTCAGCGACGCCAGGTCATAAATGGTTTGTTCATCCACCTTGCGGGCATCCGAATCGTAGGTAAAATGGCCAAAGTACGCCCGGTGTGCCACAACCCCGTCCCTTATAACCATCAAAGCGGCCCCCGGTGTTTTGCGATCATCAATGGCATCCTGAATCACTTCGTCAGCTTTCTTCAAGTGATCCGGATCGAGTCCGGCTTGCTCCGGTGCGACGATCGGCAAATCCTGACTTTGCGCCTCCATCACCATTACTACTCCGACTATAGTTAGCAGGATCAATCGTTTCATCATCACTCTGTTTCTTTTTGATTCATATCAAGCACCGCATTCGGGCTGGTTTGACTCGTTCGGCTGACCGCATTGACTACGATGATATCAATTTCATCATCATTAAGTACATAGTGCTGCTTCCATCCCGGAATGGTTTTGTACTCCCAGTCATCACCCCGTTTTATCCTTATGGACCATAACCAGTTATGATCATCCCGGGCATTCAGTGACAGAACGTTTCTGCCCATATAGGCATCCACGGATATACGCGGCCGTAACGGCTGTTGATTGTCCAGCCAAGGTGTGGTGGGCACCAATGCCGGTTCACTGTAAACCTGCTCAGCCAGCAACCTTGAGAGCGTATCGTCATCTTGGGTTAGCGCCTGCATGCTGAAGTGAATATTGCCGTCGCTCGGGTGCCTGTCGCGCGTAGCCCTGACTTGCGCGATGATTTCAGAGGCTTCCCATAAATTCTCGGGCGTCAGTCCCACGCGGCTGATAAAATTGCCCGGCCAAAGATGCCTGCCATGCGGATTTTCGCTGTTCCACCATTCCAAAAGGGCGTTGTAACTTTGTTCATTCTGATCAATCGGCCAGTAGAGTTGAGGGGTAAAATAATCCACCCAGCCTTCATTGAGCCATTTCCGGGAGTCGGCGTAGATATCCTCATAGGCATCCATGCCTTCAATTTGTTCCGGATAACCCGGCCGCCAGATGCCGAACGGGCTGATTCCCACCTGAGCGTAATCATCCCGCTCACGAATGGATTGGTACAGGTTTTCAATATAGTCGTTTACATTTTGGCGTCGCCATTCGTCACGATCGGGCAAGGAATCGTTTTCGACCTCATCGGCCTTCGCCTTCCAACTTAAACTGTCGGGAAAATCCACATCTTCGCCGTCATCATCCTGTATTCGATAAGGATAGAAATAGTCATCCAGATGGATTCCGTCCACATCGTAGCGTTCGAGGATATCCACGGCAACATCAACATTATACTGGCGGACCTCCTCGAAACCTGGATCCATCCAGAGCTGGTCGCCGTACTCTACCACATAATCCTGGTGATTTTTGGCTACGTGATCTTCCGTGATTAAGGAATCGGAGCTGGGGTGTAATGCCCGAAACGGATTCAGCCAGGCGTGTAGCTCCATTCCCCGGCGATGGGCCTCTTCTATGGCAAATTCAAGCGGATCGTATTCCGGATCAGGCGATTTGCCCATCTCCCCGGTAAGATACTCTGACCACGGCTCCATGTCGGATTTATAAAGCGCATCCGCGGCCGGACGCACTTGTAAAATGATGGCATTCATATTCAGCATAGCCGCTTTATCAAACAGACTACGCAATTCGGATTTCTGCTCGCCGGCACTCAATCCCGGCTCGGACGGCCAGTCGATATTGGCCACCGAGGCAATCCAAACGGCCCGGAATTCTCGGGGAATCTCGGGTAAGGTTCTGAGCTCTTCGTATAAATCCCGGGGTTCTTCAACTTCCGGTTCTTCCTCAAATAATTGCTCAATAGTTGTGCATGACGCCAGCCCGGTCAGCAGTAGTCCGAAAATAAAAAGTCCCGTAAGCTTCTTTTGCGTGTGGGGAGTAACCAATACTTGCTTCATTTACAGTTCTTTTATGTCAGCTTAAACAGCATGTATGCCTGATTTATTCGATCACATCCAATCCGAAATTTCACTCTGTAACTTCCTATAGCTCTGCCCGTATTCGTGAATGCCCATAGCAGTCACATTTATGCCTGATAAAATTGGATACCCCGGCGATTAGGATTTGTTGCACCAACCCAATGCCGGAAAGATGTCAGAATTACAGAAAACCACAGCTTGTTTGTGCAAAATAGCAGATTCGGGGTAATGAAAAAAGATTAAAACCTATAGGCAGGTTTCCACCGAACAACAAAAAATGACTTCATCGTTAAAGGGCCGAGAGAATCACGCGCCAGTAACCAAAGAAATTAATTATGCGTTTGAAAAACATTATTTTCAGTGTCCTCATCCTGTTTACCTTCACCTCCTGTGATAACCTTTTTGTGGATCACCCGGACCAGCCTGATGTTCCGGATGAGTCGGCTTTTTCCCCTGATTACACCGGCATGGAAGAAGAACCTCAGGCATCATCCTCAGAAAGTATTTCCGAAATTGGCACAATGGATGAAGAAACTTTTCTGGCATCCGAAATTGAGGACAACCCCTATGCCGTTGCCTATACCGTCATTCACGATTTGTATGATGAAGTCCTTATCGGAATGACCGGCGGACTGATTGACGCGCTTATCGCTCCGGCCCGGGAGATGGATGCTTCTTCTGATCAGTATGAACATGAATGGGAGTATACCACAGAGATTGAGTTTCCTGATTTTGAAGATGGAAATGATGATGCATCCTTTGAAACCGTCGAGCAGGATGTGCGGCTTTTCGTAGAAACTTTTGAAGAAGGGGATCCCGTATGGGAGATCTACTTACAAGGCGAGGATTTTGACGAAGATTTTATGATCATTGGGGGCACTGCTCATGAAACCGGCTCTGACGGCGAGTTCACCATAGAAAATTTTGAGGATCCTCTTGCAGCTCAAAGCTTAGGCATACATGACTGGCAGCTTGAAGATGGTGAGCTCAAACTATTAGAAACCACGCTCAATATGGAACTTGAGACCGAGAATGATCTTCTCGAAAATCAAAATGACCAAGGTATCTCATCAATCTATGAGCGGGATGGTCAAATGGTAACGGTTTCTATAGACGCTGAAACGGATGATATCCCCGACCTGGAAATTCAATGGAATCGCGATTCGGGTGAAGGCCAAATATCTGTTGATCTCGGAGCACTCACCCCGACGTTTTGCTGGGATGAGGGTAAAGAAGCGACTGAGTGTTAAGGGGCTTATAGTAGCTTAGAACGATTGCCGACGCTGGATGTGGACAGTTCAAGGTTCAAGGGGTTCAAAGTTCAATTGCTGGATGCATCGCGAATTATTCGATGCATTTCAGCAGTTTTAGCTATGACTCTGATATTTGACTCTCGGGCAACCTTCCAGGTTTCTGAACACCTGGAAGGTTTTGGTGCCCATAAATTTTAACCGCGCAAAAACCCGTAACACCAAAGGCGTGACTTAAAAATATACCCGGTATAAAAACTTCAGGTTACGTCCCGGCTCCGGCATGATTTCCCTGATTTGCGAGAGGTGTTGGCGGTATTCGGTATTTGCTACATTCTCAAGAGTCAGGCTAAAGGTGTGAATCCATTCGCCCACTTCGAGATTATATTGGGCGTACGCATCACCTATCAGAAAGCCTTCGGTGGTAGCCTCGAACTCATCCACACGATTTTGATCTGTCGCAAACCGGGCGCGTGCTCCGATGTTCAGGTTTCTTGATTGATACTCCAATGTAGCCTGACCGTTTAGTGGAGGCATCATCGGTAAGCCGCGATTGTCGGCGGTTGAAAGGAAGGGGGCCGGTTCATCTTCATCAATAAACTCTCCACGAACATAGCTGATAATGCCGCTGTGTTGAAGCCAGTCGGTTAGCTGAACTTCGTAGTTAGCTTCAAACCCATGCATCAGGGCCCGGGCTCCGTCATACCGGTACACATTTAACGACGGGCGTCGATCGCTGGGCTCGCCGGTATCGGCTGAGTGGATATAATCATTGATTTGATTTCGAAAGACCGAAGCCCGTACATGACCGAAATCATGATTATAATTAAGGAACAACTCGGTACCTAAGCCCGATTCACTATCCATTTCGGGATTGCCGACTTCAAAGCGGTAGACGGCCAGGTGTGGCCCCTCACTAAAGAGCTCGTCAATACCGGGAGCCTGAAAAGATCGCATCCCGATAAAACCTAAAGTCAGGTTGGGGTTGAAATTATATTCAGATTTAACCGAAGCGGAAAATCCTCCGAAAGAACGTTCCCGCACAGGGATGTCATCAATTTCGGTACCGGGGCGGGATGGTGTAACAACTCTGTAGTCATAACGAAGAGCCGATTCCAGGTTCCAATCAGGAGCAATATCCCAATCCTGGTACATGTATCCGGAGACGGCATTTTCAACCGATCCAAAAGGGAAGGTGTGTCCGCCGGTCGCATAATCGCGGTGCTCGTACCATGCGCCAATGATTCCACGGTCTAAAAACCGGTTTCCACGGTGATGAAAATCGACAGTCGCATTGGAGGTTAGTACTCCGAATTCCGATCCGACCGTAGGTCGATCCTGAAAATCGTACTCAAGTTCCTGGTGATGATAATAGGAATAGGTCGCATTGAGGTCGAGACGCCGGGCGAAATTATCGCCCAGTTCAAAGCGGGATTTACCTTCGAAGTAATACCGGTACATTTCAATATCTACCCCGCTGGGATGCGCAGCGGCAATACCTTCACCACCGGGTACGCCGTAGCGGGTATCATAAAAATTGGCGGATGCCCCGGCCATACCCCAGTCAGGATGCCAACTGCCGCCAACGGACGCATTGTAGGTAGTGATGCCGGTGTTGTCAAGTGTGCCGACAGGTGTTCCGATATCAAAGGCGTTACGAATGCTGGCGTCGGCCCGATAGGCAAAATCATCCCGGAACGGACCGTAAAAACGGAATCCACCGGAACTTCCCATATTTATCGACTCCCCTTGGGCGCTCAGACTTCCATGATTGTGAGAAGGAACGGCGTTCGGAATTTGTCCGCGTCTCACGTTTATCACCCCGCCGAGTGTATTGGAACCGTGAACCAGTGTTGATGGGCCGCGAACCATTTCGATTTCTTCGGCTGTCATGGGCTCGATAGCCAGTGCGTGATCGGCCGCAGTCGCTGACAAATCTCCGGTGCGACCGCCATCTTCAAGAATTAAAAGCCGATCACCACCAAGCCCCCGCATAACCGGTCTGGATGGAGCCGGACCCATTGAGCGCTGAGCTAATCCGGGTTCGTCATCGAGCGTTTCGGCGATCGTTTGCCCCAGTGCCTGCCTGAGACTTCGTCCGGAAAGTGAGCGATCAGACCGTAACTCGAGTTCATCACGTTCAAATTCGTGAGCATGAATTTCAATCATCTCCCCGCGAAAGGCTGTCTCGGTGAGCTCTATATCCAGTTCAATAACCTCACCCTCCTGAATATCTACTTCAACCTCTTTGGTCTCATAGCCCACTCTTCTGAACTCAAGGATGTGAGTGCCGGCAGGTAAATTACTGAATTCAAAAGCTCCGTCTTCATGGGTATGCGCCTGGACTTCCAGCTCCAGAATTATAATATTCATCCATGTTATAGGGTTGCCGGTTTCGGCATTTTTTACCACCCCTTTTATAGTTCCACCTTCCTGGTTAGCGTAGGAGGAATGTACCGGTAATATTGTAAACATCAACAAGAACAGAAATACCGGCAGGAAACAATATTTGTGCATTACGAAATTATACTATGGGGTAACAGGTAGAATTCAGGATTATGAATCTAAGAGTTCATGATTTCTAATGAAACCGGATATAATCTAATCTTCAAACCCTTCCAGAAGTACATGAAGCCTGGTGGATTCCAAATCGGGGTGGTCTATATGCCATAGATTATAAACTACAGTAACCTCGCCGTCACCGTTCGCCTGTTTTTTGAAGGTCCAGGTGCTTTCTTCTTTGTCGTAGATAAAGGACAAAGGCTCTTCGCCCTCAAGTACATCTTTATCAAACCGAAGATTCCATTCTCCGTCTTCGTCGGTAAGTTCCGGCAAGTCAAAAAGTTCATCATCTCTGTTAACCCATCGTAATTGCATTTCCGGGGTTTGGCCATCTTCGTCAACAAGGTCTGGTGTTATTTTCAAACTATCCCCTTCAAACCAATCATCAAACTCGCCACTTGGATTTAAATCGTAAGACCGACGAGCATAGCGAAATAATTCTTCGCCATCAATTTTGACTGCAAAACCTATGGCATTGGCATGCTCACCGATATCATCATCGTCAACAGGGTTATCACATGCCTGTAATGAGATGACCATTATACCAGCCAGTAAGAAGAGAATAGTCAGTTTAAATTTACTGTTCATTACCCATATTCCAATTTTATCCAAAAGCCGGTGAAGGCTTTTTACTACTCCACCGGCTTTTTGGTTTTAAACCTAAAATGTTAATGCGTTATTATCTAACACGATTTCGCTCATGAGGATAAAACCCGTTTTCATCGGTTTCCTCGTATTCATCTACGTAAACCTGCAGGGGCGTACTGGCTTCAAAAAGCTGCTGCTCTCCAGTCTCACATTCGAAGGTTTCATCCTGCGGGTCATCGTGGGATTGATACTCAAATCCTCCCTCGCAGTAATAGAGGCTAAAAAATAAGTCCGTATCGCCATCGGGAAACGCTTCGGTTTCATAGTCGGCACGAATATGAAAGCCCCATGAGCCGTCACTGCCATGTTGCTCCAGCTGAGCGGTTCGTTCTCCCATGGATTCACCGGATCCCCGGTTCCATTCTAAACGGTACTCGCCGCCATCCTCTTCTTCAGGATAATTTATGAAATCACCGTCAGCATCGAAAAACTCCATATAAATTGAAGGAGTAAAATAACGACGGGCCGACGGATCATCGGGCTCATCTTGAGAGGTTCGCGTGAGGTTGCTTTCTCCTTCATATTCCGGATGATCCATCGTCAGTATGAAATTTCCGTTGTATTCATACTCAGGTATGACATCCGTATTGAAAGTGTAATTGCCGTCTTCATAACTAACGATAGGTGCGCCATCGAGGGTAATTTCAAATCCTGCCGGATCAGGAAATTCGCGGGCATCATCTTCATCGTCATTAAGGTCACAGCCGGAAGCTACAAGGGCGGCAATCAGAAGACTTAATAGGGTGATTTTATTCAGTTTCATTTGCTCATTTTATTTCATTGGTTAAATGCTATTAGCATTACCGAAACTAAGTTGCACTGATCAGAAATGCAATAAGGTTGCAATTAATTTCTAAAAAAGAAACGAGCTTGCTTCGGTTAAATTCTAAGCTAAGGCCATTTTTCCCGCAACTTGACTTTAGGTACCACAAGCATTTTTTTAATCGTTATAGGATTAACACCGTTAACCCACCCTGATTATTATGCAATCGATCCTCGTAACCGGCGCCGCATCGGGAATTGGAAAAGCAACCGCCCGCTTTTTTGCAGAAAAAGGTTGGTATGTTGCCCTGTGCGATCTCAATATTGAAGCCCTGCATATTGCAGCCCGGGATTTACCCGCCGACCAATGGGATATTTTTGAACTTGATGTCACCGACTTTACCCGCTTTCAAGAAGTGGTCAATCATGTATCCTCCCGAACCTCGGGCCGTCTTGATGTACTTTTCAATTGCGCCGGCATCATGCGAATGGGTCCTTTTGAAGAGGTTTCTATCGAAGATCACCACCTGACCACCGACATCAATATTAACGGGGTAATCAATGGGGTTTACGCCGCCTTGCCTTTGCTGAAAGAAACTCCGGAATCACGAATCATCACGATGTCATCAGCGGCGGCATTTTACGGGGTGCCTGACCTTGCCGGATATTCGGCTTCCAAGTTTGCCGTTCGCGGGCTGACCGAAGCGTTAAGCCTGGAACTCGAACCTTATGGCATTGTCGTAACAGATTTGATGCCACTCTATGTAGACACCCCGATGATCAGTTCTCAAAAGTATCAGGCCGGCACGCTACGCTATTTCGGAACCCGTCTGACACCGGATGATATCGCTAAAGTTGTTTGGGAGGCCACCCGTGAGAAACGCGTACACTGGATTCCGGGACTTACGTTAAAAGCGCTGAAGTTCATCACCAGATTTTTCCCCTTTGCCGAGCGCAGGGCTATGCGAGCACTCAGTAAGCAAAAAACCAAAGAGCTGGTTACGTAAAAACACATTTATCTGGGCGCACAATCGACACAAATTCGCGCCTCGGGCATACTTTCCAGTCGACCTTCGGGAATTTTTTTATCACATTTGATACACACTCCATATTTGCCGGATTCGATTAGTTCCAAGGCTTTACGAATACTTTTTAAACGTTTGTTCTGCCTGCGGCGAGCTTCGAAACTCATTTGCTGAGACTGCATTGCTTCGAGCCGGGTTAATCTTCCAAGAGAAGAGTCTGGCGAAATCGGATCTGTTGTGTAGTTGGACTGGTCTAACGATTTGACCAGCTCTTCCTCCATTTGCTTTAGCCGACTCCTGAAATAATTAAGCTTTTCTTTTTTCATGATTAAGAACTGGTTAAATGGCAGATGCTAATTTCTAATACTATAGACATTACCCATCAGGAAGCAAGACAACTTTCCCAAAATTCCTACGATTTTCGATATACCGGTGCGCTTCTTCGGCTTCTTCAAACGTAAAGGCGGCATCCACATGAGGATTGACCCATCCTTCCGCGGCACCTTTTAAGATTTCCTTAGCCCACATAGAGACTTTATCCTGTTCCCGCCACAATTTGCCAACATTCACTCCAAATACCCCTTTATTATCATTCATCAATTTTATAGGTGAATAAAACGGCAGTTTGCGTAACATCGGAATAAACCGGAGAACCCCGGGTAAAGCGGATTCCGTCACTTCCGAAATCCCAAACATGCCGAGTCTTCCGGTTTTTCGGAGCACTTGATAATTCTTTTTCCAGTACGCACCTCCGAGCGGATCAAAAATGACATCAGCCCCTTTCCCGCCGGTGTGTTCAAGGACCTTTTGGACCCAGTCCTCCTTTCGGTAATCGATACAGATATCTAACCCGCGAGCCCGAAGGCGATCGTGTTTGGCTGAAGATGCCGTTCCCAGAATTCTTGCGCCCTTTTTCACGGCAAGATCAATAACGGCAAGGCCAACACCTCCCCCGGCATTGTGAATCAACAGCGTATCATGGCGAGTTAATCCGCTCATTTCCACGAGTTGCCAGGCGGTGAGATAATTCACCGGTATTGCCGCCGCCTCAATGTCACTCAGGTTATCAGGTGTAGGAAAGACCTGGTTGTGTTTTACGACCACTCGATTTGCATATCCGCCGAAACGAGTAAGAGCGGTAACACGGTCGCCGGGTTTAAAATCCCCGGCATCACGGCCAGCTTCCAGCACCTCCCCGGCAACCTCGTACCCAACAACCACCGGAGCAGACGGTGCATCGGGATAGAGCCCCTTTCGCGCTAAAATGTCGGCGAAGTTGATACCGGCCGCCTTTACTTTGATTTTTATTTCATCAACTCCGGTTTCCGGGTTAGGATAATCGCGAATCTCAAGCACATCCGGCGAACCGTATCGGGGAATCGTTACTGCTTTCATTTAAAGAATGGTCATCATGGGGTTCAAGGGTTATTTCTTAACGCATCTCTGGTAATAATCGATCAGTTCAGATACAAATTTGAACCGAAAATTTCAGGAGTGGATCGTTGCGACCTCTATCTTTGCCGCTGACAAAAAACCGAGCCGAATTATCCCGCTTGAAGCTCGTAGCGCTCGGCGATTTCTTCCGTAAGGTTCCGGTAATCCGAAGCGCCGTTGGATGATGGCTTAAAATCGGTAATAGGTTTACTGTTCATGCTCGACTCAGCAAGAGCAACATTGGTCCGGATCTTCGTCTGAAAAAGCTGGTCCGGAAACATCGAGGCCATTTTTTCAGCGGTATTCTGATGAATTTTTTTTCTGGAATCGAACCGGGTGATGACGATTCCGCTAAATTGCAGATCGGGATTGAGTTCCCGGTTGATGATTTGCACGACCTTTAGATAAAGCTGGCGGACCCCGCGCATGGCAAGATATTCGGGTTCGGTGGGGATGATGAGTTCATCAGAAGCCACAAGGGCATTCACACTCAAAATCCCCAGAAACGGACAGCAATCAAACACAATGACGTCGTAGTCGACATCCTCCAGAGCATTTTTGATGAAATATTCCCGATTGTCGCCGGTCAGATCGAGATCGGCGGTGGTCAGGTCAAGATCGGCAGCTAAAAGATGCACACCCGTATCGGTTTCCCTGATCGCTTGGTGCAGCGGCGTGCCGCGAATTACATCCATCACACTTTTGCGACCGGCCGAGGTACTCTCGCCGAAACTGCACGTCAGATATCCTTGCGGATCCAAATCTACGGCAAGCACTCGTAGCCCTTTTGAAGCGAGCTGTGTAGCGGTATTGAAAACGGTTGTCGTTTTACCGGTTCCACCTTTAAGGGATAAAAAACAAATACGTTTCATATTTTAATGCGGTATCATCCATGTAAAAACCGGGAGGATTCTTCAGGTGCATGTTATCAGTGATTTTCAGAACTTTCAAGTAAAAAATAAGCATCTGTTATGAGGATAAGTTACAATCACTTACTCCACATTTTGGTGATTTCAGCAATGCTGGCCGGCTGCGCCACACCTCGCGATATGGGGTCAGGCTCTGAAATTCAGTCGGGTGAAGCCAGCTGGTACGGTCCGGGGTTTCACGGACAAAAAACCGCCAACGGGGAAACCTACGATCAGTATGACCTTACGGCTGCTCACCGCACACTACCGTTCGACACAATTGTGGATGTGAAAAATAAGAGCAACGGGGAAACCGTACGGGTGCGAATAAACGACCGGGGCCCTTATGCGGATGACCGAATCATCGACCTTTCGAAAAAAGCCGCCGAAGAAATTGGAGA
>SLJN01000078.1 GCA_007135115.1 Balneolales bacterium | reverse complement strand
TGCTTTCCGATGATCCGGGTGATTTAATCACTTCGAAGCTGATGCTCAACCTCAACGAACCCAATAAGCTCGAAGATACCGATTGGGTTGAGCCTTCCAAATATATTGGCATCTGGTGGGGTATGCACCTCGATAAATACACTTGGCATCCGGGCGAAAATCTTGGCGCCACTACGGATCGTGCCAAAAGGTATATCGACTTTGCCGCTGATAACAATTTTGATCACGTACTGGTAGAAGGCTGGAACCCCGGCTGGGATGAAGCCTGGTACGACAGTGGTGTAGTCTTCGACTTCACCCAGCCCATCGACGAATTTGATCTGGAAGGTGTCGCCGATTACGCTCTCGAAAACGATCTCCGCCTGATGGGTCATCATGAGACATCAGCCAGTGTTTTACACTATGAAGATCAGATGGAAGAGGCCTATCAACTCTATGAAGATTTGGGCGTCCGGGCTGTAAAGACCGGCTATGTTGGCCATGGGACCGAAATTGTCCGGTATGATGATGACGGCAATGAACTCAACGAATGGCACCATGGTCAGTTTATGGTAAATCATCACAGAGATGTGATTGAGCTGGCAGCCGAACATAAGATTATGCTGAACGTGCACGAAGGAGTAAAAAGCACCGGTCTGCGCCGAACGTACCCCAATATGATGACCAGCGAAGTTGCCAAAGGCCGGGAATACGATGCGTGGGGAGATGCCGGTGGTAACCCGCCTGAGCACACCGCCATCCTGCCGTTTACCCGAAGCCTTGCCGGACCGTTTGATTTCACGCCCGGAGTTGTGGATTTGCATTACGAAGAATACCGCCCGGATAACCGGATTAAATCAACGCTGGCAAAAGAATTAGCCCTGTATATTACGATATTCAGTCCGTTGCACATGGCCGCCGATCTGCCGGAGAATTTCGATGAACAGCCTGATGCCCTGCGGTTTATCAATGATGTTTCCACCGACTGGTACGACACCAAAGTGCTGAATGCCAGTATCGGTAACTACGTAACCATCGCAAGAAAAGATCGCCACAGCGATGACTGGTTTCTCGGCAGCATTACGGATGACTCCGGACGCAGCCTTAAAGCTCCGCTTAACTTTTTGGAATCAGATAAGATGTATGTGGCGGAAATATATCGCGATGGCGAAGAAGCCGACTGGGAAGACAATCCCTACGATATGGTTTATGAAGAAAAGCTGGTGGATAACACCATGACGCTTGACCTTCGGCTGGCAACAAGCGGCGGACAGGCCATCCGTTTTCGTCCGGCGGAAGATGAGGATTTGGATCAACCCGAAAGGTAAAAACTCACTTATTCAGATTAGATCCCCGTATTTCTGCTCATTTGAAATACGGGGATTTCTGATTCGAGACCATTTCATCAACAGCTGTCACATCTCGGCAGTCAATTCGCTATCCGGTTTATCAAGATGCATATCGTAATAGGTGGCCCTGGAAAGTAGCTTTGTTATTGAAGCTTCCGACAAGGAGTTTTCTTTTGACATCTCCTGATCACTACTGATTCCCATATCGGTATAAAACAGCATATACCCTTTCGGACTGTGGATATTTAACCACCTGCTTGTTTTCGGAGACGGATTTTTAAACGAATGCCGGATATTGACCGGAATGTCTAAGCTTTCTCCTTGTTTAACCAATACTTCCGTTTGATCAAGCTGAAACAACAACTCCCCCTCCATCAGATAAAAAAACTCGCTGTATTTGGAATGGGAATGAAGCGGCAATCCCGCTACCCCATATTCACTTTCACCTTCTACAATATCGAAATCGCCACTGGAAAGCACGGGTTTAATGCGATGCCCAAGCACCCAAAGTTCTTTAAAATTAATCATAACAGTCCTTTTTAATTCAGTCTTAACCACATCTACTGTGTGATTATCAGTGGTTTTCAATCGGAATTCATTGAATCCACTAAGAGGGGCAACTTGTTTACATCTAAGTATCCTGAGTTAATCCTCCCAATAATATAAACGCTCGAGTGCTTTAAATTAAGTTATTGCTATATATATATTTTTCACCATCTCATACAAAGCTTTGATTTATCAATCGCTGATGTCGATATTGCGAGCGTTAGGATTAAGATAACACATTTTTAATTGGAATTGCTGTTTGGTTTCAAAAACTGAAGGATTTGCATACCCTTCAAAATCCGGATTTCCGGTGTGGATGGTTGACTTTCAACGTGGTTCCTGAAGTTCGTTTTTTGGGCAGGTTTGCCAAGCCTTCTCCTAACCGATGATGTTTCTGATATCAAAAAAATTATGGGAATAGACTATGGATTATATGTTCGATACAATTTCGTCAGACGATAAACCCAAATCACCAACTTTGCAGCGGCCTCTCAGACAGTGGTCGATAGCAATTTTCTCTTTTTCGTTTTTGCTTGTCACCATTTCGGGATGTGCGGCATGGCAGGCCGGCACAAACGATACCTCTCCTGAAGCCGAGCATACAACGGCTAATACGGATACTCCAGAAATTACCCTGCCTGATGCCGATGAGCTCACCGATCAGGTTAAGATACGTCGAACCGATCATGGAATTCCGCACATTAAGGCCGATAATTTTGAGGCTGCCGGGTTCGCCTTTGGTTATGTTCAGCTGGAAGACTACGGACAGGATGTCGTAGAAACGTTCATTCAGGCACGCGGGGAGTATGCGCTGCTCAAAGAACCCAAAATAAGTGAGCTGGAATCCCGCATTGATTCCGACGCTGCCAACCGTATTGATTATAAGCGCGCCGTTGAGACGTACGAAAAACTGGAGTCCGACACGCAGGAATTTTTAGAAGGGTTTGCCACCGGTGTCAATCGTTATATAGAGAACTACCCCGATGAATTTGACGACTGGATCGAAACCGAAATCACCCCTTACGATCTGCATGCCCGATTGATTGGCAGCCCGAGTCGTGGATCCATCCTTCAGTTTCTTCGCCAACTCGAAGACATTGAAGAAAAAGACGACCCGACCGGCTTGATCAACCCGTCAGATTTTGCTGATCTCGTCCCGGAAGCCGGTTCATCAACGCAATCCGCTGGCAACATTGATCCGGGTTCAGAGCAATTCCCTATGGATAATATCTGGGCGCGACTGGCGGTCAACGAGCCGGAAGATCTGCACCCCGATGCAGGGTCCAATGCCTGGGCATTCGGCAGTGACCGAACCGAAAGCGGCAATGCCATCCTGATGCGCAATCCTCACCTTTCCTGGGATGCCGGATATTACGAGGCACAAATTACGGTTCCCGGCGAGATGAATTTTTACGGAGACTTCCGCATTGGACGGGCTCTGGGCATTATTGGCGGATTCAACGAGAACCTCGGGTTCTCCACTACCAATAACGATACCGACGAAGAGGAGATCTACGCTTTCAAGGCAGACCCGGAGAAGCCGGATCATTTTATTGTGGATGGCGAATCGGTGCCCATCGAAAGAAAAGAAGTGGAAGTACCTTTCCGGCATGGTGAAAGTATTGGAAAAGAAACGCGTGAATTCCTGCAATCACCGTACGGTCCGGTCATTCATCGCGGCAACGGTCTTGTTTATGTGATCAAAGCGGGAAGCGATGGAGAATACCGTGCCGGAGAGCAGTTTTTAAAGATGATGCGCGCCGAAAATCTGCATGAGTGGCAGGATGCCATGAGAATGAGGGGACATCCGCGATCCAACCTGCTGTATGCCGACCGCGAAGGAAATGCTTTTTATGTGTGGAATGCTACCGTTCCGGATCTTCCCCATGAAAGCGGTCATGATACAACAGCCATTTATGTGGAAAAACCCGATCAGATGTGGCAGGATATAGTTGAATGGGAGGCCCTGCCTCAACTACTCAATCCTGCCGGTGATTATGTTCGCAATGAAAATGACACCTTTCATTTCACTAACCTCAATCAGGTCTTAGAGGAGGAGGATTTTCCGGATAACTTTCCTGAACCTATTCTTCGGTTACGAAGTCAGCACTCGCTTGAATTGATTCATAATGATGATAAATTCTCACTGGAGGATATTGTCGAGCTTAAGCACAGTATGGGCATGACTCTGGCTGATCGCGTTAAAGATGACCTCGTAGAAGCTGTACGCGACAACGATCCGGAAGATGAAATAGCAGATGCCATTGATAT
Source organism: Balneolales bacterium (assembly GCA_007135115.1). Taxonomy (GTDB): domain Bacteria; phylum Bacteroidota; class Rhodothermia; order Balneolales; family Natronogracilivirgulaceae; genus SLJN01. The sequence goes on along the minus strand of SLJN01000078.1, from coordinate 153 downwards.
GATCGACGAGTGGGATAACACCGCATCACGCGAAAGCCTTGGTAGTTTGCTGTTTTCCATTTGGTGGGAAGGCTACCGGGATGAAGCCGACTCTTCTGACGATCAGGAAAGCTCGCCGGAATCGGTCGGGTTTTCCGAACATCCGGATTCCCT
>SLJN01000145.1 GCA_007135115.1 Balneolales bacterium | reverse complement strand
TGAAATCCCAAGTTCTTTTGATATATCCACAAGCTTCTCACCTTCACTATATCTTTTAAGAATGACCTGCTCTCGCTCGTCAAGATCTTCTATCATGGTTTTGACAAAATCAGCATCATCATAATGCCCTGGCTGCGAATACCGATCATTATCGGAAAGAGCCAGAATGTAATGCTCATTATTTAGCGACTGGGTTCTTTGATTAACTTTTTTTGCCTTTCTTAAAGCCTGGTTAGCCATATTCTTGGCAATTCCTATGGCATAAGACTTCAACTTTGCAAAAGAAGCAAACTCAGCCGGGTTGCCGGATTCGCCGGTGATGATTTCAAACAGCTTTGAAAACGCATCCTGATAGATTTCCTCGATCTCCGTTTCATCGAAATGATGACTTTGACCGTAATTTTTCAATAGCCAGTTAATAACCACACGCCTGAGAACGAAATCGAGCCTCGCCCAGGATTCATGATTCTTTGAAATCAAACTTTCAATAAATAGCCCGAAATTTTCATCCGGAGACATCGAACTCATATTGAGCTACAATTAAGTTATGGCGTGTTGTGTATTTTTCGTAACAGACTTTTTGCGATTATTAATATTCAGGCTTGCACCAAAATATCACTCCGTATTATCAACTAAGCAGACCTTTTGACCTTAAAAATACTTACTGTGATTTATCCGGCAAAAAGCTAACGATATCCTCAAGTGAAATCCGGTTTTCGTAATATGCTTTACCAATGATAACTCCATAGACCGGCATCCCGGAAAGTTTTATCAAATCTTGCTTATCGGCAACCCCACCGGAAGCTATGATATGAATGTCTTCATACAGGCTGGTAAGTTGTTTATAAAGATCCACATTCACTCCTTCCAACATACCATCACGACTGATATCCGTACTTAAAATATATTTCAAACCCGAATCACGAAAGTCGTTTATCACTTCTTCGTAAGATTCATCTGTGGTTTGTAACCAGCCTCCATAGGCAAACTTTCCATCTTTTAAGTCCAGACCCAATACGGCATGCTCACCTTTGTTGATGCCGATCAACTCCTTAAACTCCTCCGGCTTTTTTGCCGCCATGGAGCTGCACACCACACGGCTAACCCCGGCGCTGATCAGCGTTTGAGCGTCTTTTATCGAACGCACCCCGCCGCCACTTTGAATCGTGAGATGGGTCTTTTCGGCGATTTTTTCTATTTGATTCAAATTCGTAAACCGTCCGTCGCGGGCTCCGTTCAAGTCTACTACATGCAGCTCTTCGAGTCCGGAATCCGCAAACTTTCGGGCTGTGTTCAAAGGATCATCATCATAAATCGTCGGGGTGGCATAATCGCCTTTTTCAAGTCGGACTACTTTTCCATCAAGCAGGTCTATTGCAGGAATTGGGATCATCAGGATAATTCTTTTCTTACCGGCCGGTTTAAGGTTTTGCCGGATACGAGTTCAAAAAAGTTCATCAACAGTTTTTCACCGGATTTTCCGGATTTTTCGGGATGAAATTGGGCGCCCATGTAATTTTCAGAAGCTACAATTGCCGAGAATCCGGTTTGATACTCGCAGGTACCGAGGGAATACCCGGCCACAGGAGCGTAATAGCTGTGGACAAAATAAAACCAAGGTTGTTCTCCGAGTCCGGCTACCAATGGATGATCCGTGAGAAGATCCACAGTGTTCCAGCCCATGTGCGGCACTTTTGAAACGGTGGGATCAAATTTTTTGAGCCTGCCTTCGATCAGCCCGAGACACGCTTTGGAAGATTCTTCTGAACTTGAAAACAGCAACTGCATTCCAAGACAGATGCCCAGTACAGGCAGGTTGGTGGATCGCAGAAATTCATCCAACCCTACTTCCTCAAGGGCATTCATGGCAGATTCTGCGTGCCCTACACCCGGAAAAATAATGCCATCGGCACCGGCCAGCTCATCGGTATCCGAAGAGACAAAGCAGTCCATTTTCAATCTTTGGCAGGCGTTGCGCACCGAGGCGAGGTTTCCTGCTTTGTAGTCAATAATTCCGATCATAAGCTGCCTTTTGAACTCGGTAAGATATTCATGTACTGTTCGTTACGATCACAAGCCTGCCGTAAAACGCGGGCGAGTGCTTTAAACAAACCTTCGATTTTATGGTGATCGTTTTCTCCATACACGCGCATGTGCAGCGTGGCCTTCATGGCCGTTGCCAGAGAATGGAAAAAGTGCTCTGCCATTTCCATTGGAAAATCGCCGACATACTCCCGTTTAAACGTGCCGTCAAACACAAGGTAGGGCCGGCCTGAAAGATCAATACTGACGGCGGCTTCGGTTTCATCCATCGGGACGACAAACCCATAGCGACCGATCCCCCGCTTGTTGCCAAGTGCTTTCACGAAAGCCTCTCCCAGTGCCAGAGCAGTATCTTCAATCGTATGATGCTCATCAACATGAAGATCGCCGTCGCAACTCAAGTTTAGATCAAAAAAACCGTGTTTTGCAATCTGATCCAACATGTGATCAAAAAAGCCGAGACCGGTTTTGATCTCACTTTTCCCGCTGCCATCGATATTCAGTTGAACCGAAATGTCGGTTTCTGACGTTTTCCGCTTAATTACCGAAAAGCGGTGGTTCTGTGTGATGAAATCGGCGACCTCTTTAAGAGTTTCAAGGGGCTGCTGAGGTTTACCTTCGTATTCATAGATAAACCCGCCGTTGGTTTCCTTGCGGATGATGGCGTCGGCATCCTGTTCGGAAAAATCCGACAACTCAATACCTTCCTGGCGGATCAAAATGGACTGCAAATCATTCAAAGTATCTTTTCGCAGAGCGATAAGATGACCGGAATCCAACATCTGCAGCATTGACCTTATCCCGTGTTTCGGCAGGATATAGCTGGATTCACTCGGCTTAAGTGTTGATCGGTCGATCCAGATTTTCATTCCATTATACTTTTGAGTTCAGAGATCAAACGGTCGTTTTCCCCGGGAGTTCCTACAGTGATCCTCAAAGCCTGATCGCATCCCGGCTGATCCCCACGATATCTGACTATAACGCCGTTTTCCGCCAGTTTTTGATACGTACCAAGAGCATCCGTAAAATGAACCAACAAGAAATTCGCATCACTTGGCCTAACCCGTTTTACCTGTTTAAGTGATTGTAACTCGTTTTCCAGCCGTTTCCGTTCACTGTTGAGCTGCGTAATCATCTTTCGGAGTTTTTCCGGTTGATCAAAGGCCTTCAAAGCCACGGATGCTGTAAGTTTATTCACATTATAAGGTGCCTTCATACGCAACATATACCCGATGAGTTCCGGGGATGAAAGCGCCGCCCCGATTCGAATCCCGGCCAGACCAAATGCTTTAGATAGAGTTTGCAGGACCACAAGATTGGGATACGATTGGATTTCAGAACTCCACCCGGGTGATTCACTAAAATCTATATAGGCCTCATCGATAATCACCAACCCGTTAAACCGCTTAAGAATGGGGTAAACTTTGTCCGGATCGAGCAAATTCCCGGTAGGATTGTTGGGAGAGCAGAGAAACAGCAGTCGTGTGTTTTCATCCACCTGATTCAAAATTTGCTCCGGAAGCGGCTGAAACTCCGAATCCAGCTGCACCTCCTTGACCGCAACATCGTTGACGTCGGCGGCGACTTTATACATGCCGTAGGTCGGCGGGGTGATCATAATATTGTCGCGGCCGGGCCGGCAAGTCATGCGGATCAGCAAATCAATGGGTTCATCACTGCCTACACCCAAAAATATATTATCCTGTTGAACACCCCGATAATCTGCCCATTTTTGCCTCAATTCATTGTGAAGCGGATCCGGATAGCGATTCAGTTCCTTTTCCGAATCAACGACCGAACCTAAGCTGTTTTCATTGGCATCGAGCAGTATCCCCTCGCTGAAATCATCCCGGGCGCTTCTATAAGGCTTGAGATTCCGGATATTCGGCCGGATTAATTCCGATAAATTGAAAGAGGTAACAGACATTACAGAAAAATAATTATGATAAAAACGGTTCGAATTCGGTTGCACTTTTGAGGCAACCGCTTTGTTGTCAACGTTTTGAGTCTTTCAAATAATCCAGGCGCAGCGTGACGGCACGCTTGTGTGCTTCGAGCTCCTCTACTTCCGCCATCGTTTCGACAGCCGGTGCGATTTTTTGCAATCCTTCCTGAGTCAGACTCTGTAGGGTAATAAATTTGAAAAAATCATTTAACGATACCCCGCTGTACATCCGGGCATATCCATAGGTCGGGAGTGTGTGATTGGTCCCCGATGCGTAATCTCCCACACTTTCGGGAGTCCACGGACCAACAAAAACAGAACCGGCATGATGCACTCGTTCACTCAGCGAAACGGCATTTTCGGTGTTGATAATCAAGTGCTCGGGGGCATAGCGGTCAGAAAAGTCAACTGCCTGTTCGTCGGTATCGGTATGGATAATCAGGCTATCCTCTAAAGCTTCAGTAGCAATTTCTTTCCGCGGCAGCGATTCGAGCTGTTTATTCAGCTCGGTTTGCAGTCCGTCGTAATCAAAATCCCCGATTCCGACAAATACCACCTGACTGTCGGCGCCGTGCTCCGCCTGAGAAAGCAGATCCGAAGCCACAAACTCCGGATTTGCGGATTTATCTCCAATCACCAAAACCTCCGACGGCCCCGCAGGCAGGTCAATATCTATCAATGCATCGCTGTTTAGCAGGAGCATTTTTGCGGCAGTTACGTATTGGTTTCCCGGTCCGAAAATTTTATCCACTTTGGGCACAGATTCGGTTCCGTACGCCATCGCTGCTATGGCTTGAGCGCCACCTGCCAGCACGATTTTAGTTGCTCCGATTTTATGGGCAACATACTCGATCTCTTGCGGAGTGGTTCCATCAGGAGCCGGTGGTGTGGCAATCACGATTTCTTCACAGCCGGCGATTTGAGCCGGAACGCCCAGCATCAAGGTTGTTGACGGCAAAACTGCAGATCCACCCGGAATGTACAGGCCAACTTTTTGAATCACTTTTGGTACACGCTGGCAGACCACTCCCGGCATGGTCTCCACCTGAACCGGAGCCGGATACTGCGCTTTGTGAAAACGGTAAATATTCGAGTAAGCGGTATCAAAAGCGTCTTTAATCTGATTCGGGAGCGCAATTTCATCCGGAGATTTCACCTGGCGGGCGACCGGTTCAGGAAGTACGCCATCAAACTTTTGGGTGTACTCTTTTAGCGCTGCGTCGCCTTCCTGGCGTACCCGGTCGATAATGGGTTCCACTTTTTCGGAAACGCCACGCATATCAACTGCAGGGCGCCTTGCCAGTTCACGGAGCCGGGTTTCGGAAAGCTCTGTGTAGGTATAGGTTTTCATCAGGCGATCATATTTTCGATAGGCATGACAACGATACCGGTGGCACCGGCTTCTTTAAGCTGTTCCATCACTTCCCAGAATTCGTCAAGCGGTATGACCGAGTGGATGGCAATCATATTTTTATCAGCCAGAGGAAGCACCGTGGGACTGTTTAATGAAGGAATGATGGAGGTGATTTGATCAAGCGAATCCTCCGGGGCGTTCATCATAATATAGCGACTGCGTTCGGCTTTCTGCCTGCCTTCCATCCGCAGTAAAAATTTATCGATGAGCTCCTGCTTTTTCGGATCTACCGGCTTTCGCGTTTGGATGAGCTGACATTCCGAATACATAATCGGTTCCAGCTCCGTCAACCCGTTGGCTTTTAGAGTGCCACCACTGGAAACCAGATCACAGATGGCGTCGGCCACTTCCAGCGTCGGGGTGATTTCCACAGCACCTGAGATTTCAACGATATCCACATTGATGCCCTTTTTATCAAAATACTCACGGGTCAGGTGAGGGTAACTGGTTGCGATACGTTTTCCCGCAAGATCTTCAACTTGTTTGAACCCGGAGTTTTTAGGAACAGCAATGGACAGCCGGCAGGTGCCGTAGTCAAGATCACGTAGCACGTTTACGTCGGTGCGTTTTTCTTCGGTCACATTTGCACCGACAAATCCGAGTTCACAAACGCCATCCTGAACGTATTCGGGAATATCGTCATCGCGGATCAGCAGCAGTTCCACATTGAAGTTCTTGCTGGTTACCATAAGCCGGTTTCGAAAACCGTCGAACCGCAACCCGATATTTTCTAACAGTTCAATAGTTTCTTCTGAAAGGCGGCCGCTTTTTTGAACGGCAATACGTAGAGAGTCTCCGTTATTCACGAGATTCTGTTTTTAAGTTGATAAGTTGGTTGGAAATAATAAGCCGTAGGAAAGCAAAAAAAGTTCATCACCCCTTCACAGGGTGGTGAAAACCGGCCTGATGGGCATGCCGGATGATAATGGCCTGATATGTAGCTGATTTGAATCGCATTCCTAAAGGTACAAAAAAATAGACTTATTGGAAATGTGTTGCCGTGGAAATTCACAAACAGCAGTTGGCCAATATATGTACCTTTACTCCTCAACCTTAGCCGCCTGATTCCACTCAAGCCAGTGAAAAAGGCTGAATACCACAAACGTTGCCGCTGCCATCCAGATGAAATCCACCACAACTCCCCAACCGGATAGATAAGCATAATCAAATTCGACGGATGCAAAAAAATGCGGTAGCACAAACTGTTCGGTAAAAATCACAAGTACCGGAAGCACGAAAGCCATCAACAGACTCTTTTTTGTGACATAATTGAGTCTGCTACCGTAAGCTTTTTTTACTGCTTTTTCCTGGTTTTCCTTGGTAGTGTCTTTGACTTCATCCATGACCTTGGGCATAGCAAATGAATTACATCATGCGGCGGCGTTTATTTAAGTAAGCTATCAGAGAATGTTCAAATGAAGATTCGGTGTCAATTTCCTGAAAGTCAATATGGGCATTACCGCACATGTGCCGGAAATCTTTCACGTACTGATCCATTTTTGCTTTATAATCTTTTTTGACCTGTCTTGGAAGGACATCGATTTCACTGCCGGTTTCCAAATCCTGGAAAACAAAACGGCGATCGGGCAAGTCCAGCTCGCGTTCGCTCCGCTTTTCCAACAGGTGGAACATAATGACTTCATGCTTTTTGTGCTTCAGGTGTTTCAAAGCACTGGCCAGCTCTTCATTCTCGGCTGTGTTTTCAAACAAGTCGCTTAGAATGATAACTAAACTTCGCCGGCCTATACGCTCGGCAATTTCATGAATAACATCAGCCGAAGCGGTTCTGCGCTGCTCCGGGGATTTATTTTTTTCATCCTCCAGATACTTTTCCATCTGCGAATAAATATAGCGAAGATGGGTATAGGAAGATTTTGGCGGTATCGTGGTGATGGGTTTGGTATCAAAGGGAATCAGCCCAACCGCGTCTCTTTGCCGGTGCAGCATATAGGAGAGAGCGGCAGCCATGTGAATGGCGTATCTGAGTTTACTCCAATCAGCATAATACTTGAATAGCATCGAGCTGCTGACATCCAACAGAATGTGGCAGCGCAAATTTGTTTCTTCTTCATACTGCTTGATATAGTACCGCTCCGATTTGGCATACACTTTCCAGTCTATGTGACGGATCTCATCACCGGGGTTATAAGGGCGGTGCTCGGCAAACTCCACACTAAATCCGTAAAACGGACTTTTATGCAAACCACTGATGAAGCCCTCTACAATCTGCCGGGCCTTCATCTCCAGCGGGGCAATTTGATTAAGCAGTGTGGAAGTCAGCAGTTGATCTTGTTCCCGGTTTGCCATGGCTGATTCGTTTCAATGTGATATAGAAGGGGTAAAAAGCAAAAAAAATACTATTTGAAACAACCCATAGTGCTTCAAGAAATTGCGAATTTTTCTATATTATTTGCTTAATCCAAAAATGTTTATTCGAGTGATGACACACTTAGTTGTACAACCCGGTTCTCTGAAGAAGATACTCAACCATGTTGATCCCATGGAATTACCTACCGAAGTGCTTATGGTTGAGCCCACTTATTTTTCCGTTGATTATGTTATCAACCCTCACATGGAGGGAAATATCGGCAAGGTTGATAAAAAACTGGCTCGCCAGCAGTGGGAGTTTGTCCGGGATACGTTTGTGGAAACCGGCATGAATCTGAATGTGATTGAAGCCCAGTCAGATCTGCCCGATATGGTTTTTTCCGCCAATCAGAGTTTGCCTTTTGTAAGCAAGCGGGGCAACCGGGAAGTCATTATGAGTATCATGAACTCTGAGCATCGCAAAGGTGAGGTGCCGTATTTTGAGCAGTGGTACCGCCAGAAGGGGTTTCTGGTTCACCATTTGGATCACCGCACCATCGAAAGCTTTGAAGGCATGGGTGATGCTATCTGGCATCCAGGCAAGCGCCTGCTATGGGGTGGTTATGGATATCGCACCTCCAAAAGCGCCTATGAGCAAATTTCCTCCAGATTCAACATTCCCGTCGTCATTCTCGAACTCAACCATCCCTCCTTTTACCACCTCGATACCTGCTTCTGTCCGCTGGATGAAGATACGGTGATGATCTATCCGGATGCTTTTACTGAAAACAGTCTCAAAATGATCCGCGAGGGATTTAAAAATATTATTGAGGCTGATCAAAACGAGGCTGAAAACCTGTTTTGCTGTAACGCATGCTGCCCGGACGGAAAAACCGTAATCATCCACCCCGGAGCTGACAAAGTGGGCGATCAAATGAGCAAAGCAGGCTACAAAATTGTAGAAGCCGATACCGGTGAGTTTCTTAAAAGCGGTGGAAGTGTTTTCTGTATGAAGCTGCTACACTGGTAAGCTGTAACCTCCCTTTATACAGGCCTAACATCTGCAATCAACAATCTGATATCTATCAGAAAAGCCTGGATGCTAAGGTTGAGCAACTTTGAGCGCTTATAGCATGCATCTCAATAATGCACAAAGATTGCAGATTGATGATTTGTGATTTCAGATTGCAGATGTACTGGTTCCCGCCCTTAAGGCGCCGAAACCAGCATAATATCCTCGGCTACCAGTCCTTTTTCATTTTCGACCAGGTTGAACTCAAAAATCAGATCCCGGCTGGGCAGAAAAGCTGTGTCGAAATCTTGCTCAAACTGGGATACATGGGCGAATACGGTGTTATAAGGGGAGTCACTGGATCGCGAGTCCGTCACCCAGAGCCGGTCGTTTACGCGGGAGAGGTAGCGTAAAAAACCGTAGCCTTCGTTGTCGGAGAAGTCATAGCAAACGCCCCGGACGCGAGACCCAACCGTGCCCCACTCGTAGGGTGATTTAACCGGCAGCAGACCGGGAATCACGTAGCCGGACATAAACATATCCACTTCCCGCTTGAGCTTGGGGTTAACATTATCAAATCCGATGAGTTCAACACGGCAGCCCCGATGCTGTGCAGCTTTAACAACTTTGCTGTAACTGGCTTCATTGGCCAGTAAAACGATACGATCCAGCTCATGAGCCTGAGCGATGATATCCACCGAAATATCGACATCTACCACCGATTTATCGCCTTCCTCTTCTTGCTCGGTTTCCTGAAGATTTTCGACCGGCTTTTCGAAAACCTTGTATTCAAAATCTCTCAGAACCTCGCAAAAACGCTCGGTTTTCGCTTCGTAATTCGGGTCTTCCTTGGCTCGCGTTTCATCATAAGCCAGATAAACATTCAGCCGGGAAGGGAAAGCACCGTCGCGGCACCCGAAACGCCGCAAGATATCGTAACGCAGGCCGAAACCTCCGTTTAAAGTTACACTTAAAGCATCTACAAAGATTCCAACTCTTCTTGAAGTTGGTTGAATATCGGTTCTTATCGGGTCCTTTTGACTTTTTGTATCACGCAATGTCAGCCTCTTGGTTTAATAATGTTTTTTGAATACGGGTAATCAGAAATAATAATTGAATCAGTAATTACCCTTTTATTCAGCACTTCACACAGCAATAATTCAAAATACGTTTTCGAAACTATACAAATATAACCTAATGATAAATTAACGAATATCACAAGTTTCTTTCCAGTATTGCCCGAACTCCGAGCGCATAACTTTGGATGCCAAAACCGGTTATAATTCCGTCACAAACCGCTCCGGTCATTGATGTGTGACGAAACGACTCCCTGCTGTGGATATTTGAAAGATGAACCTCCACTTTGGGTTTCTCAACCAGCTCGAGAGCATCCCTGATAGCAACAGAAGTATGGGTATATCCACCGAAATTGCATACCAACCCGTCCCAGGTTTCGTCCAATGCCCTGTGAATTCGGTCGATCAACTCCCCTTCGGCATTTGACTGAAAAAACTCAAACCGGCAATCCGGAAATTCCGACTCCAGCGACTTACAGAGTTCATCATAACCGGCTGACCCGTACTGAGCAGGGTCGCGCCGCCCCAGCATATTGATGTTGGGACCATTGAGAATGAGTATGTTCATAGCCGGACCTCTTTGCGGATCTTTTCAGCAAGCTCTTCCATTTTTTGCTCCGGTACCTGAATGTTGTTGCCCAGCGCGACTTTCTGGCCGGTTTTATAGATAGGTACCAAATGGATATGTGCGTGCGGAACTTCCAGTCCTTCCACTATGATTCCGGTTCGAATGGTGCCGAGGGCGCGATCGATTGCCTGGGCTATGGGGCGGGCAAACTGCATCAACCCGGCGAGTGTTTGGTCATCCAGGTCAAATATATAGTCAACTTCTTTTTTGGGTATGACAAGCGTATGCCCTTCACTAATCGGGCTAATATCCAGGAAAGAGAAATAGTGGTCGTTTTCAGCTATTTTATAACAAGGGATTTCTCCGTTGATAATTTTTGAAAATATGGTGGCCATAAGCTATTTAAGTTACGTTCTGCACATTGGTAAATAAGTTTTATTCGTGCATGTAAGAAAACGCCAAGAACTGAGCCGGTCGGTTCAGTGTATTCGGTAATTCAGGAGTTTGAGTAGATCCGCAGGGACGCAATGCATTGCGTCCCTATCATTCATTGGCAGCCAACTACCCAATTTCCCTCTATCTACTGATTTACCTTAATTACCTGTTGTTTCCAAATGGCACAATGAGTTTTCTTACAGACACTAATTAATCAGGTTATAGATTCAATATCAACACCTTACTGAACAGGAAGGCCTTGCTTTGATCAAAATACAAAAGTTTTTTCTATGGCGTTGCCAACGGAATAAGGTGGCGGGTAAAAGATTAATAAAATGAATGGGTAACAGTTTCGTCTTGTTACTGGAAAGTCAATAATAGTAACCAATCAGCTTTCATGAACTTTTTACTGAAAATATTTTTCAATCAGAAATACGACGATACCATTTCGGACTTACAAAATCTGAATAAAGCGGATGATGAGACCGCTTCTTACACTCTCATTACCGATGCGGAGCGTATTCGCGAACACTTTCAGGATGTGGACGTGTTGATCAGCCGGCTCGAAAATGTAACGCCCGAGGCGATTTATCTGAACGACGAGGCGATCAACCGAAAAGATATTATCAGAAAACTGGAAAATGCCGTTTCCAATGAGCAAAAACTCAGAGGGTTGCGCGACCGTCAGGAAATTGACTTTAAGGAAGGATGGGGATATCCGCAATTAAACGGCATCAACCGTTATCTGCCCGACAGCAAATCGAAGCTGATCGAAAAGAAGTTCTGGTTTCAATTCGGAAGTTTTATCAGCCCGACGACCTGGAAAATTGACAAAAACCAGATCCATGCCATTCTCAAGCAGGAGGCCGAAGACAAGCTTCTGATGCTCTGCCCGAGTTTTGATTTCTCCGTTGTGGAAGGCATTATCTCCCGCCTGCCCGATACCATTGATATCAAAGATAATCCGAGCTGGTCGGTGCTGCACTCCGATACCGTGGAAGGTTCACGTGTTATCCGAAAACCTGTGGGGATTATCCATAAAATCACCCAGGAAGATAGCGGTAAAAAAGATTCTGATTCTGAAAAAGACCCCGAAAAAGCCGAAAAGAATGAACGCAACATTCCTGACACCAGCTTTGATGATATCGGCGGCATTGACGATATCGTCACCCAGGTGCGCGAGGTAGTTGAACTTCCGCTGAAAAAGCCGGAATTGTTTGAACACATGGGGATTAAACCTCATAAAGGGGTCATGCTTTACGGCCCTCCGGGGTGCGGCAAGACCATGATTGCCAAGGCTGTTGCCAATGAAATCAACGCCCATTTTATTTCGGTGAAGGGTCCTGAACTCATCAACAAATACCACGGTCAGTCGGAAGAGAACCTGCGGACCATGTTCGAAGAAGCGAGTGAGCTTCAACCTACCATCATCTTTTTTGATGAAATTGATGCTGTAGCTCAGCAACGATCCGGTGAAGATAACCTGCGTACGGACGCCCGTTTCGTAAACCAGCTACTGTCATTGATGGATGGCATCGAAGATTACGGGCGAATTTGCGTGATGGCGGCAACCAACCGCGTTGAACTCATCGATAATGCCCTGCTCCGCCCCGGCCGGTTCGACTACCTGCTCAAGGTTGAAAAACCCAATGAAGAAGGATGCCGCAAAATCTTCGAACTCACCACACGCGATATGCCTGTTGCCGAAGACTTTGATCTTGATAAACTCGCTCCGGAACTTACCGGACTTTCGGGTGCTGACATCGCTTTTGTAACACGCGAAGGTGCCTACAACAGTATGCGCCGCAATATCGGGATGGAAGAGTCCTTCAATAAGATGCTCGACGATAAGGTTGACTTCACCGAGTTTATAATCACCGAAGAGGACTTTGTTTCAGCTCTTTCAAAAATCAAACCTCAAAAGCCGGACGAAGACAACTCGGACCCTGATAAACAGGCAGAGCAGCGAGAAGAGGTTCTCAAACAGATATCAGAAAAAGCCCGGGAAGAGGTCAAGTAACAAGGGTAATTCCTCATTTTTTGGGTTGATCTCAGCTTGAATCTGCCTTATCTTTGGAATCTGTAACGGAATTGGAGAATCGGTAGCTCAGTTGGTAGAGCAACGGCCTTTTAAGCCGTGGGTCGAGGGTTCGAGCCCCTCCCGATTCACTCCCTCCCTCCATGTAAAAAGCCCGGATGATATGCTTATCATTCGGGCTTTTTTTATTGGGTGATGAAATAAGGCTCTACGATTGAACCAGCTCTTCAAGATGGTTGGCAATAGATGTGGCATGATCACGGGAGTTTTCGATAAACCACTTGCTGGTATTTAATCCGCCACATACCACCCCTGCAAGATAAACCCCCGGATTTGCACTTTCCTGGGTATCGGGGTTATAAACCGGTGTGTTGTGCCCGTCGTTTTCGTATTGCAAGCCGAACCGGTCCAGCAGACTGTAGTCGGGTTGGTAGCCGGTCATGGCCAGGACAAAGTCATTGGGAATCGTGATTTCCTCATCCGGCGTGGCGATATCGATTTCATCTTCCCGAATTTCCTTAATCTCCGAGTTGAAGAATGCAGTAATTTCACCTTCGGCAATACGGTTTTCAATATCCGGGCGCACCCAGTATTTCACTCCTTCTTTGAGTTGATCCTCCCGGACTACCATCGTTACCTCGCAACCGCAACGGTAGGTTTCGAGCGCTACATCCACGGCGGAATTGCCCGCTCCGACGACCACTACTTTCTGGGTGGCATAAGGGTGCGGCTCATCATAATAGTGCTTTACTTTTGGGAGATCCTCTCCCGGTACTCCCATCAAATTGGGCAGGCCATAGAAGCCGGTGGCCAGTATTATTTTTTCAGCATCGTAAATCCCCTTATTGGTGCTGATGGTAAACTGACCGTCTTCGCCTTCGACCTGTTTGACTTCCTCGTAAAGATGAATATCAAGCTCGTAACTTTGGGCTACACGACGGTAGTACTCCAGAGCTTCGCGACGTGTCGGCTTAACGCCGTGCGAAATAAACGGGACGCCGCCAATTTCAAGACGCTCCGATGTGGAGAAAAACGTCATGTTGGTCGGGTAGTGAAAAAGCGAATTGACCAGGCAGCCTTTTTCAATAATTTTTGCCGGTATGCCCCGCTTTTTCAACTCAATGCCACAAGCTAATCCAATAGGGCCGGATCCGATAATAATAACCATGTATAGATACTACTTTTGTTGATGTAAATAGCGTTGGTGAAAAATCTCAATCAAAGTCTTCTTGAACGAAATGTATGCATACAGATAATTTGATAACATAAGACCGTCTTTGCAACGCCCGTCGCCGATCAATATTGATTTCTAATTCACTTGCCCGTATTCGCTTCCGCCTCAATTTGCCGGGCCAGAAGTGTTGCGTTGGTGATACAATCGCCTACCGAAATACCACCGCGAAAATTACCTGCCAAGTACAACCCCGGCCATGCAGATTCCAGTTCCTCAAACACCTTCAGATATCTATCGTACCCGAGTTCATACTGAGGAATCGCCTTCGGCCAAACCATAATGTTTTTGAATTGCGGTTTTCCTGTAATCCCCAGCAGTCTCCGTAAATCGGATTCAACGATATCCAACTGTTCCTCCTCGGTTTTTTCTACGAGGTTAGGATAACGCATGCCTCCGAGAAACACCGTCAACATGACCCCATCTTCGGGCGCGCGCCCCGGAAAAACACTTGAGTTGAATTGCACTCCCAAAATCCGGTAGGGTTCTGTTTTGGGAATCAAAACCCCGAATCCATCCGCCGGATGACCCACATCAGTAATCCGGTAGCCCAGATTTATCACCGAAACCGGCGCATACGGCATTTCCATGAGATCTTGCCACCGGGTCTCGCCATCTATGAACGAAATCTGATCCAAACTGTGTAAAGGTGAAGTCATCACGAAATTATCGGCGGTTATACGTTTGGTGCCCTCCTGACCGGTAACCTCAACCGCAAATCCTCCATTGTGTTGATCTACTTTTTTCACCCTGGTCTGGTAGGAAACCTGGTCCGAAAGCTTTCCGGCAAGCTCCTGGGCCAGCGTTTGAATGCCACCGTCAAAGGAAATGATCTCAGCTTTATTTCGGGGGATTTCTTTCCTTTCCGGATCTTTTTGCAACCCTTTAAACTGACCTTTCAGGATGGAGCCGTGTTGCTCTTCAAGGGCATATAGTCTCGGGAAAGCATGCCGGACCGAGAGTCGTTCGGGGTCACCTGCAAATATCCCACCCACCAACGGATTGACGAACTGATCCAAAAATTCGCTACCGAGCCTCCGGCGAACAAACTCGGCTACGGATTCATCCTCCGATTTCATTTTTTTAACAAACGGCTCCTTGATGACTTTGAACTTGGATCCCACCGAAAGCAGCGGAGTCCGTACTGCCTGTAACAACGAAGCCGGCAGCGGTTGCGGCAGACTGTCTTTAACCAAATACCGGCGCTTAGCCTGTGGCAACGAACGTACGACTCGATTTTCCAATCCCAGATCTCTGAAGAGCTCATTGATGTGTTCGGAAGAAACTAAAATGGAACCCGGTCCGCACTCAGCCAGCCAATCTCCCTGTTGAATTGACTTCATCGCGCCACCCGGCTCATTTCGAGGTTCTATCACCTGCACCGACAGCCCCGACCGCGACAAATGCCAGGCTAACGTCAACCCGGTTATTCCCGCTCCTGCGATCAAAACATCCACTTTGCTATCGGTGTTTTTCATTCGTAAATCGTCTGCAATGCCTTTTTCAATTTTTAAAGATTTC
>SLJN01000161.1 GCA_007135115.1 Balneolales bacterium | reverse complement strand
TCACGGGCTTAGCTTGGCGCAATCATCCCGGAATCCCAGCTTCTTAGATGGGATGTCCGGGATCTAGGGGAACAAGCACGATACTGCCCACTATCTCTGGATCCCGGATAACTCCTCCGCTATCGCTTCGTCGTTTCCGGGATGACTGCTTTACTTTTTTAGGTGCGAAAAATACAAATGAAGTAATTTCGACTTTTCGGAGTGCGCTCAAAATTACAGTTTAAAAATTGAAGACTCGCTTGTTCAAGCAACTTGCCTGCCATCTAAAAAATCTTAAATCTTTAATTTTCAATTTATTCAACCGAAGCTATACTATCAGAGATGCAGTCATGGGGTTAATCAACTGCGACAGTTGTGATAGGGTATACATCTGTGATCTGTTCGTGAAATAATCGGTGGAGGCCAAACAATCTTTGCGCAGAATTTGCCAATTTGATCACTCCTTGTAATTTAAAGCAGGGCAAAATCAAATGAACTAAAACGAACGCTTAATGGATGATCCAATAAATGAAGATCCGGGTGCCGTATTTACCAATTTAGTTGAGTTGGCCTCAGAAGAGTTTGGTGGAAAAGTACTTGAGGTCAGTGATGATTTTTTTGCCGAAAAGGAAAACCTTCTGAAACCCGGTCGCGGTGTGTTCAAACCCGGAAAATTTACCGACCGCGGTAAATGGATGGATGGCTGGGAAAGCCGGCGCCGCCGAACACCTGGTTATGATTGGTGCGTCATCCGGCTCGGTTTGCCGGGCAAAATCAAAGCGTTCGATATTGATACCAACCATTTTCTCGGAAATCATCCCCCTTATGCTTCGGTGGAAGGAATTTGGGCAGATCAAAATAAGGAGCAGCAGATTTTTTCTGATAACGCCGGATGGCAGGAACTTTTGGAACGTTCACCGTTAGCGCCGGGATCACAAAACTTATTCAGCATTTCCGGAGATTCCGCTTTTACGCACCTGCGGCTGAAAATCTATCCGGATGGAGGAGTCGCCCGATTCAGGGCTTATGGAGAGGTTTTTGCGAATGTGGATGACAAGAAACAAACCGATCTGATCGCGCTGGAAAATGGCGGAAAAGCAATTGCTTGTAGCGACATGTTCTTCAGCCCGATGATCAATCTGATTAAACCGGGTAAGGCTCCGAATATGGGCGATGGTTGGGAAAGCAGGCGCAGGCGCGGACCCGGAAACGATTGGGTCATCCTGAAAGCCGGCGTTGCAGGTCATATTAAAAGTATTTTGGTAGATACTTCCCACTTCAAGGGAAATTATCCCGATCAATGCAGCATTGACGGGTGCAATGCGGGGGGGCATACCATTGATGAGATGAATCAGCATGAATTTGATTGGGAACCGGTAATGGAACCCCAAAAACTGAAGCCGCATGAAAAGCATCATTTTGAACGTGAGGTGATCCGGCATGGACCGTATTCGCATTTTCGGTTGAATATATTTCCGGATGGGGGAGTAAGCCGGTTACGAATTTATGGAGATCCGGCCGTATGAATCTTAAGGCTTTGAATGAAATCAACCGGGAAGAGGCCGTCGATGCATTTTTAAAATGCTGCACCTCAAAAAAATGGGCCGGGCAAATGGCAGATCGTCGCCCGTTCTCATCCGCGGATGAATTGTACCGGCTTGCTGATTCTCTATGGTGGAACCTGAATACCGAAGACTGGCTCGAAGCATTTGCAGGTCATCCCAAAATAGGGGACCTCGATAGTCTTCGCCAAAAATACGCATCTACCCGGGAGTGGGCCGGTGGAGAGCAAAGCGGAGTTCAGGAAGCCTCCGAAGAAGTGTTGCAGCGTCTCGCTCGCGGCAACCAGGCGTATGAGGAGAAGTTTGGATATATCTTCATCGTTTGTGCAACCGGCAAAAGTGCAGCTGAAATGCTTGAAATTCTGGAGAACCGCCTTGTTAATGATCCGGCAGATGAGTTGAAAATAGCAGCAGAGGAACAAAGAAAAATCACGCAACTACGATTAGAAAAACTACTTTCATGAAAACCATCATTTCCGACGATAAACTGAACGCCATCAAACAAAAACTGACGGGGGCTAACACCGATTTTAATCGCCATTATCCCGGAGAGCCGACCACAAGGCAGCCCATTCAAACCGTGTATGGTGGTGCACAAATTTTCAAAGCAGAGTCATCCTCCCGGTTAGGCAGTATCGCCATGAAATCCCTGCATGAGTATGCCCCCGATTTTGCAACACTTGCTCGTGTCCTGGACTTTCCGGACGCCCAATCGCTTCCGAAAGATCTCAGTCAGGTTCTGAAGCTCGGCGAAAAAATCGAAGCAAACCAGGAAAGCTACCGGCAAGAGTCTCCAAACCAATGGCTGGCATGGACGGTTTATCAGCGAATCGTTAAAAAACTGAAGGATGAACCGGTTGAAGATTTTCGAATCGACTTTGAGGATGGCTACGGCAATCGCCCCGATGATGAAGAGGATAAGGATGCCGTTCGAACGGCCCGCGAGGTGGCGAAAGGTATCGATCAACAATCGCTGCCACCTTTTATCGGGATCCGGATTAAACCTTTAACCGAGGAGTTGAAAGATCGTGGGTTGCGAACGCTGAATATCTTTCTGGCGACCCTGCTTGATGAAACTGGCGGTAATCTGCCGCAAAATTTTGTTGTGACCATTCCCAAAGTGGTTTCTAAGAGTCAGGTAGAGGCGGTCGTCGACGCATTTGAAGCCATTGAATCAGCAGTCGGACTGCCTGATGGCGCTCTCAAACTTGAGCTGATGATCGAAACGCCACAGACTATTATGGATAGCAGCGGGCAAAGTTTACTTCCCGCGTTGATTACAGCTTCAAAGAGCCGGTGTACCGGTGCTCATTTCGGGGTGTATGATTACACAGCATCAGTGAATATTACGGCTGAGTATCAAACCATGGATCATCCCGCGTGCGATTTCGCAAGATATATGATGAAAGTCGCTTTTGCTCAAACCGGTATATTTTTATCCGACGGCGCTACCAATGTGATGCCGGTCGGACCTCATCGCGCCCCTAAGGATGGAGAGCTGACTGAAGAGCAGGTCAAAGAAAATCACAGAGTCGTGCACCGGGCCTGGAAGTTGATGTTTGATCATGTGAACCACTCTTTGAGCCAGGGCTACTACCAGGGCTGGGATTTGAATCCGGCACAGTTTCCGATACGGTATGCCGCCGTTTATTTGTTTTTTCTGAAGAGTTTGAATGAATCGACATCCCGCCTGAAAAACTTTGTCGATCAAGCCGCCCAGGCCACACTAGCCGGTGATGTTTTTGATGATGCCGCTACCGGTCAGGGTTTGTTGAATTATTTTCTGAAAGGCTTGAACTGCGGAGCCATCACGCGTCAGGAAGCCGAAGCTACCGGGCTTACTATTGATGAAATCCGTTCAAGGTCGTTTTTCAAAATACTGGAAGGGCGCAGAGAGAAATAGCTCTGCCCCTGGGAAAAGAATTATTAAACTTAATCTCAACTCATCATGAAAAGTCCTATCACTACTCACGTTCTTGATCTTGCCAATGGTCATCCCGCCAAAGGCATTCCCGTTATTCTTGAAATTCTGGATGACTCCGGTGCCTGGGTAGAGTTAACGCACGGCGAAACCGACGATGACGGACGTATTACCGACTGGCTGCCTGCCGATGAGCCGGCAAGAAAGGGAACCTACCGCATAACTTTCGAAGTGGAAGGTTACTTTGATCTCCCTGAAGAAAAGATGTTTTATACCACCATACCGGTCATTTTTGAATTAAATGAACCCGACTCTCACTATCATGTTCCGCTGCTGCTAAGTCCTTATGGGTACTCTACATACAGAGGCAGTTAGCCTGTATTATTCTAATACTCGAAAAGTTTGTGAATAACGCAGGTTAATACTCAACTTTCGGAGTTCAAGAAACGTTTTCCTGAGCCCGGGGGAAGACATGCAGCCAGGGGTAGTGCTGATAACTCCGACCCACCTTGCAACCGTGGTCACCTGGTCAAGCAGAAGCCCGGTCACATTCAGGCGATAGTCTGTAGTCGTTTAAGCAGATCTGTTTCCATACTCCGGTGAATCGCCTACATGTTTTGCTCCCCGGTATCGTCCGGTCATAACCCCATCGCCCTTCCGGCATCATTTATCCGATTTAATATCCCGGCTCCTCAACTAACCGGCATGTCTTGCCTTTCTATCCGGGAGCAAACCGCATTTGATCAAAGCTATATCAAAATCGGATTAAATTCGTATCAAACTCGTATCAAATTCGAATATAACCGTCTTTGATCTGGCCTTGATCTGGCTTTGATACGTATTTAACCTGTGTGTCACTCAAAT
>SLJN01000261.1 GCA_007135115.1 Balneolales bacterium | reverse complement strand
TATCCCGCATTGCAGTTATACCGTCGGCAATGGAATAGCCTTCTGCAAGTGCTGCGGAGAAAGTAGCTGACGAAAGCCGGTTAAATCGATAGAGTTCAGGTGGGGAGCTGTCTTCCACGACATTCACGAGGTTATCCATGGTAACCAAGTCTCCGTTACTACTTCGGACTCGTAGATTTAGCAAATCACTGGGATCGGATCGGTGATCCTCGTATACCATGCCCATTACCCAATACTGACGGCCTTCCATGGTAAACTCGCCGTAGCGGGAACCTGAGTAGGCAAGCTGGAGGGTTTCAGCGATATCCTGAACGGAAACACCGAGGGATCGAGCCCGGTCCCGGTCAATTTCAACAGCAAGTTCCGGTCGATTGAAGTTTAGATCCACATCTACAAATGAAAATGCAGAGTTGTTACGGGCCGACTGTAAGAATGGATCTAATATATCCCGGAGGTATTCCGGGTCAGGTGCCTGAACCACAAACTGTACCGGAAGTCCCGAAGATTCATCCGTCAGACTTTGTGGCTGTGACAGGTAAATCTCAGCTCCGGGAAGATCGTTCAGTTTCGGACCTAATTCATCTGCTATTAACATTTGAGATCGTGGTCGTTCACTCGGATGCTTAAGTGTGATATAACCGTCCCCTGTATTGGTTGCACCGCCGGGTGTTTCGGTATTAAGAACCTCAATTTCGTCACCTGCTTCCTCATTTACTACTTCTGTCACCTGATCCATCATATCATCCATATAGGAAAAGGTAGCGCCTTCTGGTGCGGTCACAGAGATATTGATAGAGCTTCGATCTTCTATAGGAGCCAACTCTTCCGGTAGAATGAGAAAAAAGAAGATAATGCCTGCGACAGTTCCGCCCAGAATCCAGAAAGATTGATGTCGCCGCTCCAGAAAAGCTTCGAGTTTATTTCGATACCATTCTGTCATCTCCTTGAAAAAAGGCTCTGTAGCTTCATAAAACCGGGATTTAGACTGCCCCAACTTCAGAAATTTAGTTGAAAGCATGGGTGTCAAAGTCAGAGCTACAAATGATGAGATGAGTACTGCTCCAATCATTACCACACCGAATTCACGAAAGAGCCTGCCGGTTACTCCTTCAAGAAACAAAATCGGAGTAAACACGGATACCAGTGACAGGGACGTAGCGATAATTACGAAAAAGATTTCTTTGGTTCCGGTTATACCTGCCTCAATTGCAGGCAACCCCTTCTCCATTTTGCTGTAAATATTTTCAAGTACGATAATCGCATCATCCACGACCAACCCGATAGCCAGAATTAACGCCAATAAGGTGAGGACATTAAGTGAGAACCCTGCTACATTCATCACAAAAAAAGCACCGATCAAAGTAATCGGCACGACAATAATAGGGATAAAAGTAGTCCGGAAATCTCTTAAGAACAGAAAGATAATACATACTACCAGTCCGAAAGCGAAAAGCAGCGTTCTTTGAACATCTGAAATCGATTCGCGAATATATTCGGTGTTATCGAATGCTGTAGTCACCTCAATATCATCGGGGAGATCCTGTTTGATTTGATCGACACGTTCGAATAATTCATCTGCCGCCTGAATTTGATTAGAACCAGGCTGTGGAATCGCCGCCACACCAATCATTGGTTCACCATCCCGCTTGAGTACCGAGCGATCATCGCGTGTACCCATTTCAGCCTCTCCTATATCATGGAAGCGAATTAAGGCTCCTTCTTCTTCTCTGAGTATCAGAGAGTTGAACTCATCAGCGCTTTCAAGGCGACCAAGTGTGCGTATCGACATCTCCAGATCATCGCCCTCTATCACTCCGGATGGAAGTTCAATATTATCCATCGAAATGGCACTGCTGATGTCCATTGGAGAAACATCATATGCTGCCATCAAATCGGGATCCATCCATAGACGGATTGCGGGCCTTTGCTGTCCTCGAGTACTGATAATGCTAATACCATCGATCGTTCGCAGCTGTTCCCGGAAGATATTGCGAGCAATTTGCGTCAGCTCAACTCTATCCCGAACTTCGCTTGAAATATTTAACATCACGATGGGATCACTATCTGCATCCTCCTTACGTACACTTGGCGGATTGGCATCAGGAGGGATGTTTTCAACAGCACGCGAAACTCTGTCCCTTACGTCATTGGCAGCTACTTCCAGATCAGTATCTATAGAAAATTCAGCCCGGATTTCGCTGCGTCCATCCTGACTTATCGAGGTAAGCGTTCTAATTCCCGATACAGCATTAACCTGGTTTTCAACAGGTTCGGTGATTTCTCTTTCAATGACATCAGCATTGGCACCGGTGTATGTCGTAGATATGGTAATCACAGGTGGATCCACTACCGGATATTCGCGGACACCAAGGTCACTATAGGAGATCAACCCAAAAATTATAATAATAATAGACATAACCGAAGCGAGTACCGGTCTTCGAATACTTACAGAAGAAAGCTTACTCATAAGTTTTCGTCAGGGGTTTGAACTTCTCCTATACTAACCGAGCTTCCTTCACTGACTTGAAGTAATCCGTTTACTAATACCGTATCTTGTTCGTGAAGTCCGTCCAAAACCTGAACCTGGTCTTCAGTTCGAGCACCGGTCGACACATAAACTTCTTCTACAGTACCATTTTCATAGGTATAAACTTTGTACGCTCCGTTTTCCGGCATAAGGGCAATCGAGGGGAGCATGATGGCATCATCAAAAGACTCCAGAACTAACTCAATCCGTGCAAAAGCACCCGGTCTCAAAATACCATCAGGATTATCACTGACGGCACGCACTTGAAGTGTTCGAGAATGCGGGTCCACTCTTGGTTCACTTGCATAAACTTCACCTATTAGTGTAGAGTCGACACCCTGAAGTTCAAATATTACTTCATTACCTGATTGAACCTGAGGGGCATAGCGTTCCGGAACTGAAAAATCAATGTATACCGACGACAAATCTTGTAATGTTGCAATGTCGGTATCCGGAGTGATATAACTTCCTTGATTGACATATTTCAGACCCAGTATTCCATCAAAGGGTGCTCTTACTTCCGTGCGTTCTATTTGTGCTTCGATGTTTTCATGAGCAGCTTCCAAATCACTTAGCTCAATCAACGTATTATCATAATCTTCCTGAGTTGCTCCACCCTCTTCAACAAGCTGTCGCTGTCGTTCTTCAGCAGATTCCATGACTTCAAGCTGATACTCAATTCCCCGACGTTCAGCCTGTAGATCATTATCATTGATTTTTACCAGTAATTCACCTTGTTCAACCTCAGACCCTTCATTGATCAAAAGATCGGTAATTATACCTGAAACCTCACTGCTCAACTCAACTTCTTGATTGGCACGCATTGTACCGGTTGCCGATATTTTGTCTTCGTGTCGGGTGGACTCCAAAACGATTACATCAACAATATTAACATCTTCTTCCTCTTCTTCAAAAAACTCTACCGCATCATAAAATAGCGGGATAACTTTGGGTAATAGGAGAAAAAGAACAAGAATTACAACTCCGGCACGAATAAACCTTTTACGTATTTCAGTTGTGGAAAAGAAATCCTTTAATCGATTTGAATACCTATTTAATGTTTCTTTCATCATTTGATTACCAGACAACCTAACTTTACCTATTACAATGGACTCGCTTATCAAGCAATAATATATATATCAAATATTTATGAAGACTCTGAACTTAAGTTCAGTTATATTAATGTACGATTTTTTTACCCTTAAATGAGTTTATGTAACTACCAAATATCTATTAATTTATGTAAATCTTTTTTTACAAGTATCTGAGATATACTTTTAATTATTTTCTCAACTTTCGGAGTTCAAGATAATTTTTCCTGAGCCGGGGGGAAGGCATGCAGCCAAAAGTAATGCCGATAACTCCTGACTGTCTTGCAACCGGGGTCGCCTGGTCGGGCAGTGGTCCGGTCACTGACAGGCGATGGTCTTTAGTTGTTTAAACAAAACTGTTTCTATACTCCGGTGAATCGCCTTCATGTTTTGCGTCCCGGTATCGTCCGATTATAACTCATCGCCCTTCCATCATCATTTACCTGATTTTTTATCCGGGTTCCTCTACTAACCGGCATGTCTTGCCTTTCTATCCGGGAGCTATCCGAATATGATGAAAGCCATATCAAATTCGAATATAACCGTTTTTGATATGGCCTTGATATGACTTTATTACGTATTTAACCTGTGAGTAACTAAAGTGAGGTATATCGGCTTCTGGGTCGAATGGCAAGTTGTTTTGGTTAACTCAACACTTCTGGTGTACTTTGTGCCATTCGCCCACTTCTCTGCATTTGCCCGGGGCATCAAGGTTGTATACAGGCATACTACCGGATCTTTGTTCATGTCCTTGAATTTAAAACAGGAGCGAAATCAAACTTTTTTACAGGATATTGTGAACTCCGAAAGTTGAGTGATTACCAAAACCTACTTTAAGTACCGGGAAAATTAGTTATGAACTGCACATATTTCTTGAACAAAGCATTAAATTAGCCTCTCTCAAACTTTAATCTTATTAAAACCAAATCTTTCGAATAATCTCATATACATGGCAACTGAACACCCCGGCGAGATAGTAAAATATTACCGGTAGTAATAAAGATACGACCAACAGGGTATGATCCGGGTATTGAGCCAAAACTTCAGTGGAAAGTTCATTCATTTTCGATATGGAATCCGTTGCCACCCAGTACATTCGCAGTATTTCAAGTCCGGTTAAGATGAAACCGATGAGTGCGGTCCATAAACCCGTTTTAAACCGCCAAAACCAGCCGGAGCTGACGGCAATGATCATAACGGCAGCAACCCAGCCCAGCCACAGATGAATGAGTACGATGCCCAGGATATACCCTGCCAGATAAAGTATGTTATCATTGACCAACATCCGTAAAACCCTCCTGTGGTGATTCAAATGGTTTTACTTCAAATAATTCGCCGTTAAGCCACTCCGTAACTAAAGGTTCATAAAACCGGCTTACAGGGTCTCCGCTTGCCCCGCCGAGTTTAAAGGTTTTGACCTTCCCTCCGCCATCATCATTCCAGATGACAGCCATTCGATACGTGGATGCGTAACGGGAATTGCGTGATGGTGCCGGCGATAGCGTTCCGGAAAATCCACCCCGGGAGATGCTGCCGTGATTCATAACATTATATCGCCCAATACCTGCAGGGTGATCCAATCGAAGTCGATTTATGTTATTCCAATTCCAGTTTGATGGCCGTCCGTGCTGAATGGAAGCCGCATCATAAGCGTCGAGCATGGCGCTGCCCACCAATTCTACCGGATCCAAAGGCTGTTCACTCGTATGTGAGGGGGTTATCCACTCTCCAGCGGCTAATTGATCCCAGTAGGATTTATCTGACGGATGGATCAAATCGGTTAATTCACCCCAAAGTTCCCGTCTGACTGATCTCATAAAATAATCCATCATTAGCGGTAACCTACTGTTGCGGGTGGCGCTATAATCCCATTCCTGATAAAGCTCGGCTATCTCACGTAAAGTGACATCATACCGGCGTGAGTTTGCTTCTGAAACCAACGGCTCAATCTCGCCAAAAGGGAGTTTGGTATCCGTAAAAAAATCCGGCACATCATCAGCGCTAATTGGCTGCTGATCATCAATTAACTGTGCAAGTCGATCGTACCGCCATGCAGGATCCGGATTAATTCCCAAATAATACTGATCATAACCAGCAAAGTTTTCATCCGCTGTAATCAACATTTCATCATGAAGATAACGTACCGGCAAGTCATCCTCAGGAATTACGCCAGTCCATTTATTTTCCGGATCCGAAGCTTCATTTACTCCAACCGGCGATGGTCGCACCGGAACGGAGCCCGTCAACCCTGCAAACCCCTCCCCGTGATGATCCGCTGCAATGAGTTTTAAGGGACGACTCGATGTTTGCTGCCTTAATTCATCAAGTTCTTCTACGGAATCAGCAAGAGACAGGTCCATGAGCCAATCCGGTTTGATCAGTTTTTCATGGAAAACAGAAGAAAAAGCCAGCGCCGGCTGGGTGTCTTTCATAACCGGCCCGTGCCTTGTAAAGGCTACTTCGGCTTGACCGTATTCCCCACCAGAGCCGATTCCATAGGTTTCTGTTTGAAATGAATGCCATTCCTGATCGAACCGGTATTGTGTGGAGTCGGAGTTTAATTCAACGGAATACCAGTCGGTTTCATCAATACCCGCATCTGTGAGACTGTAAGATACTTTGTCTGATGTGAGCGTAATAAACCCGGGGAAGCCGGGCAGTGTCACCCCATGAAGCTCCCTTTCGGGTAGTACGATACGTGCTTCATACCAATGAGAGGGCAAAGTGGCTAAGCTATGCAAGTCAACAGCCCACAAGGTTTCGCCGTTTTTAGTTAAATCCCCTGTAGCCAAAAAGGCGTTGGCATCTATAGGTTTACCACGGCCTATAGTAAGAAATTCACGTTTGCTCTTACTGTCGTTTAATACATATTCAAGAGCGGAAAAGTCTACCCCCGGCATCACTGAAAGGTCTTCAGGAACTGCCCCGGAGAAGGGATAATACTGTTCAAATGCCTCCGGCCCAACATGATTAATAGCTTGTTGATAAAGCAGATCATCAGCGTTGAACGCAGATCGGTAGGCTAACAGCATCAAACTTCGAACGCTGTCGACCGGCCGCCAATAACGGTTAGAAAGGTTATCCAGTTTAAACTCAACCGGTGCCGCACTGTGAAAGTGATCATTGATATAAGTGTTAACCCCTCCACTGTAAGCGCTGATCAGATCATAGTTTTTTTCGGAATATTCCTGCAGGATATCCCAGGAGGCTTCTTCGAGACCGAGATTGAGAAACGCCCGGTCGGTTTCAGCGTAGCTTTCTCCAAACCAGTCTGATACTGTTCCCTCCACCATCCGGGCTTGTAATTTCATCTGAAAATAACGATCCCGTGCCGTCGCGTATCCCAGTGCGACCATTGCGTCTTGATAGGTTTCGGCATGAATCACCGGTGCGCCCCGGTCGGTACGTTCAATCCGCACATTTTCGTCAAGGGCATCGCTGGTTAATTCATATTCGGAAAGATCATCTGCCAGTCTCGCATTCTGCCACAGCCCTGTTTGCAAAGAAAAGTAGTTATTAATAACCGGCACAACATCCCAACCGGATGGAATACTGACGAGTATAAGACCTGCAACTAAAAATACTCCGCTAACTGCCGTAATAATAAGGTGCTTCAATGGACTGCCGGACCGCTTTTATTATTTAGTGCCTGTAAGATAAGAGGTAGTGTCGTAAGAAAACGCCAAGATCAAGGCGCGCGAAGTCCCAAAAAGCGCAGTGTACAGAGCGTACATGAGCATTTTTGGACGAGCGGAACGCAGATATTGGCGTTTTCTTACAGACACTACTTACCTGGAAACAGTTTGGTGATGATAATCCCGGTAACCAAACCCGTTAGAAATGCAGTAACCATGCCTTTTTCAGGATTAGCACGCACAAATTTGCGACTTTTCCGGTAATCTTTTTTTAACTCCCTTTGTATCTTTTTTTTCTCCTCTCCGAGACGATCCATCATGGTTTCGTATGAGAGTTTTTCTTGGGTCATAACGGATTTATTTAACAGGTAATAGATTGGTTATTCTTTATTAAGATACGTAACCTTGAAGCCGATTAAAATCTCACGTTTGTACAAAGATTATTATGCCGGAAATCAATATAGCTGAACGTATTGAACAATTAAAACCGATCATTTGGCATGCAGGTGATCACGTCGAGCGGATGCGCCGGGAAAATCGCATCAAATCTACAACTAAGGATGATCAGTCACCTGTAACGAATGCGGATGTATGGGCTAACGAATATATAAAAGAGCAGATTTATCAACTCTACCCGGATGAATTTTATATCGGTGAAGAAGACCAGATTGCCTCCTATCCCGAAGGTGAATCTTTGATCTGGTATGTGGACCCGATTGATGGTACCCGGCAGTTTATCGACGGAACCGCACCGTATTATATCTTAATAGGATTGGCCGTTGAAGGTCAACCCGCTTTGGGTATGGTTTATGAACCCGAAAAACGCAGACTAATTTACGGTGGGCAAGGCACGGGAGTTTCTATTCAATGGGAGCAAAATGAACCGGTGCAACCTGAAGTTAACCTGGAATGGAATACACATCTGCCTGTAGTGATCAAAGGAGCTGATCGAAATTTTTATCACAAATTTGAAAAAGAAACCGGCATTCGTCGAATCGGTCACATTGCTGATATGCACAATGCACTTGCCCCACTGGAAGCCCGCACCCAGGGAATGGTAAGCCGTCGACACACATGGCTTTGGGATTACTGCGCCCCGGCTGCTATCATTACAGCTGCCGGTTATAATTGGGGTTGCTATAAAGAAAACCATCCGGTCTTGCTTAACTTCGGCGAATGTGCCGTTGATATCAACTATGTACTGCCACCTGGCACTCCCGACGAGGTCAAATCCCTTCTTCTGCCAGACTGATCATTATCCAAATTCTGATAACTTGATTTTTAAGCTCCACACCAGTATGGTTAGATTCTCCATTCATAAGGGTTGGAATTGAAGCTTTAGCAGACAAAAATGGCTCTGCTGAGGATTTTACTATAAGGATGAATGACCTCTACCACATTGTAAACCTGACAACATAACCTACTAATCATGAAATTGAAGCTCACGTTACTGTTTACTGTTGCCTTTTTTCTGATGGTTGCCTGCGAACCGGAAGAAGGTGCAGACAAGATCTTGCTTAACGGCACCATCATCACCATGGATGAGAACCAGCCTGAAGCTGAGGCCATAGCCATCCGGGATAACCGAATACTCGCGGTTGGAGATGAAGCAACCGTATCCGGCTATGAAACTGAAAACACCGAAGTCATTGATCTCAACGGTCAGTTTGCCACTCCGGGACTCATGGAAGGGCACGGCCACTTCACCGGTATCGGAAATGCCGGTTTGCAGCTTGATCTGCTCAATGTCGGCAGTTGGCAGGAAATCGTGGATATGGTTGAAGAAGCCGTTGAAGAGGCTGAAGATGGAGAGTTAATCCGCGGGCGCGGCTGGCATCAGGATGATTGGGATACCGCTCCGCAAAGGCAAATTGGAGATTTACCCCACCACGAAAAATTAAGCGCCGTCTCGCCGGATAACCCTGTTGTGCTAACCCACGCCAGCGGGCACATGAGCTTTGCCAATGAATACGCCATCAATATGGCAGGTGTTGATGCTGACTCTCCCGACCCGGATGGTGGTGAAATCGTTAAGGATGAACAGGGCAACCCTGCAGGTCCATTCCGCCAGACGGCTCAGGGACTTCTGAGCGATGTAAATGATTTGTGGGATCCCGATTTTGATGAAGTTGTTGAAAAAGCAACACTCGAAGCAGCTTCTAACGGAATTACCACCGTTCAAGATGCCGGTACATCCATGGATGATATCGAACGTTTAACCGAACTTGCCGGCAACGCTGAAATCGATGTCCGGCTTTGGGTGATGGCGCGTGATAACAATGAAAATTTAAGTGATGGTCTCCCCCATTTTGCCGGCGAAATTGAAAATAACCCCTACTTCACCGTCGGAGGAATCAAGAAAGCCATCGACGGAGCACTCGGAACACACGGCGCCTGGAAGCTTGAGCCCTACGAAGACAACCCTGAAAGCACCGGCTTCAACACAACGCCTCTCGATGAAATCATCGAAGCCGGAGAGCTGGCTTTAGAACACGACCTTCAACTGGGCGTCCATGCCATTGGTGACCGCGGAAACCGCGAAACGCTTGATATTTACGAAGATCTCTTCAACGAGCACGGCGTGGCTGATGAAGATCTGCGCTGGCGAATTGAACACGCCCAGCACTTGCATCCGGATGATATACCACGATTTGAAGAACTCGATGTGGTTGCTTCCATGCAGGCTGTTCATGCCACATCCGATGGACCCTGGGTTCTCCGACGACTCGGCGAAGAACGCGCTGAAGAAGGCGCCTATGTTTGGCGAACACTGCTCGACCAGGGCACCGTCATTGTAAACGGAACAGACGCCCCGGTAGAGCGAATTAACCCGCTTGCAAGCCTGCACGCTTCCATCACACGAGAAATGGATGATGGTGAGTATTTCTTCCCGGAACAAACCAAAACACGCGAAGAAGCGCTCCGCTCCTATACCCTCGATGCAGCGTATGCCATATTCATGGAAGATGAGCTCGGCTCACTCACAGAAGGAAAACTGGCCGACATCACCGTCTTTGACCAAAACCTGATGGAAGTTTCGGAAGATGAATTCAAAGACGCCGAAGTCACGTACACCATCGTCGGAGGTGATGTGATTTATCGGAGGTAGCAAGTATTTCAAACCGCGGATTTTGCGGATGGAAAGCGGATTGTGTTAACAGATCTATTTGGTAGAGAAAAACAACAGTAGGGACAAGGCATGCCTTGTCCCTACGATTCGGTGGCTGCATTACAAAATGAATGAATTACAAACCATCAAAAATCCGTGTCCATCCGCGATAATCCGTGGCAAAAAAATCCGTATTACACCCGCGAAAATCCGCGGTTAAATACACTACCCTTGCCGCTCATCCATCTTAACCCGCACTTTTTTCCCTTTGATGTTACTGCGGTTCATGACCTTAATAATATGCTGGGCCTGATCAGCGGGAACATCCACCAGGGTGTGCTTAGGAAAGATTTCAATTTCTCCGATGGAGTCACCCGGCACTCCGGATTCACCGGCAATGGCTCCTACGATGTCTCCGGGTCGAATTTTTTCCTTCTTGCCGACACTCAAATACAAGCTTTTCATGGAGGAATCGCCGCGCTTGGCAGGTCCACCGGCTCCGTTTTGAGATAGGGCTTTGCTATCCTCCTCTTCTCCTCCGGCTTGCAGCTTCATGCAGGCGGCCGCAATTTCTACGGGTGAATACCCGTGTTCGGCCATCGTTTCAACATGCTCGATCCAGGAGGATAATCCGCCTTTTTCCAGGATCTCAACAATATCGCTCATCATACCTTCGGCACGGGAGGCTTCTACATCCTTCATGCTGGGCATGGGAATGGGTGTTAGTTTCACCCCGGCCTGCTTTTGAATAAACTTGAGGTTCTTTCGTTTTCTGCCCGCTGAAAAAGTAATAGCCGTACCGCTTCGCCCGGCCCGGCCTGTTCTGCCGATTCGGTGGACATAGTACTCAGGATCCTGTGGAATATCGAAGTTAAAAACCACATCCACACCGCTAACATCGATACCGCGTGCTGCAACATCGGTGGCTATGAGCAAATCTAAATCGCCGTTGCGAAAACTTTTCATCACTTTATCACGTCCGCCCTGGGAAATATCCCCGTGGATGGCATCAGCCGAAAATCCTCGTGCTCTGATATCCTGCAAGAGATCATCGACCTGGCGTTTGGTGTTACAAAAAATCAGCCCTAACTGGAAATGGTGTACGTCCATGAGACGGCTAATGGCTTCCGATCGCATAGAGTCACGAACCTCTACCAAATACTGCTCGATATCCGGGTCCATGCTGACCTGCTTATCGATGGTAATCATCTGCGGGTCACGCATCTGCTTGTTCATGATCGAGCGAATGGCCGGTGTGTTGGTCGCAGAAAACATCACTTTCTGAATCTCAACCGGTGCATGGTCCAGAATTTCTTCGATATCTTCCCGGAAGCCCATGTTGAGCATTTCATCAGCTTCATCCAAGACCGCCATTTTAAGGTTATCTAACTTCAGAGTTCCTCTGTTCAGGTGATCAATTACACGACCGGGGGTTCCCACTACGATACGGGCGCCTTTTTTCAGCGCTTTAATTTGCCGCTCAATCGGCTGACCGCCATAAACCGGTACGACGCCAACATTTTCGAGGTGCTTGCTCAGCTTCATCAGCTCGCCGCTTACCTGAACCGCCAACTCTCTGGTGGGGCACATTATTAATATCTGGACGGATTTTTGGCTTTCGTCCAACATCTGGATCGCCGGAATTCCAAAAGCTGCCGTTTTTCCGGTTCCCGTTTGGGCCTGCCCCATGATATCGTTGCCCTCCAGGATGATAGGGATACATTTTTGCTGAACGGGTGTGGGGGCTTCAAAACCCATTTCAGACACAGCGGTTTCAAGTTCGGTTCGTAGACCGAGTTCGTTAAATAGCATTAAAGTAAATTTTATGAATGATAGAATCGGGGCGCACAATGCCCCGGTCAGGTTAATCTACGTATGCCTCTTCATCGCTCAATAATCGGGCACCGTGATATCCTATATGCATACTTGGAACCTGCTATCGCTTTAGAGAGGCCATCATGGATAGAAGGTCTGAAACCATCTAAATCAATTCGCCATGATAAGATAGACAAACGGCAAAGATAGGGTTTTATTCACCGGGATCATAATTTGATCTCAATCACTCAATTCCCAAGCTGCTTCGGCTGATCTGATTCTGATAACTGCTGCTGTGATTCTTCCACCAATTCCCAAGGTTCCAGCAATTTATCATCAATATTTTGAATAAATCTTGAGGGATTACTGAAATAATCGCCGCGAGCGCTTTGCTGGAGCAGCGGATAGGTGATAAACAACTCATCACAAGCACGGGTGCAGGCTACGTAGAGCAGGCGCAACTCCTCATCAATCTGATCTTCATCCTCCAGCGAAAACCCGGATGGAATGATGCCGTCGAGACATTGAATCAGAAAAACGGTCTGCCATTGAAGTCCTTTGGCTGAATGCACGGTACTGAGCACAAGCGGATTTTCATCTTTTTGCCCCGGTTCGGTTTCCATGGCACTCGCTTCTATCGGATCAAGAGCGAGATCCTCAAGCATGTGATCAAAAGATCGAAAGTTCTGGCTCAGCGAAACAAAAGCTTCCAGATCTTTGAGCCGTTTGGGGTGATCATCAAACCGCTTCTCGCAGATAGGCTTGTAATAATTTACGATGTGGTTGATGGCTTCACTGACGGTAAAATCTTTTTGTTTGAGGTCCATCAGCAAACTCCCCAACCCCATGAGCGAAGTTTTGGCCTTTTCAGAAAGCCCTTTAATCCCGCCGAATTCAAACTTTTCTTCACGCTGCGACAGGGTTTCCACGATATCACGGGCTGATTTGGGCCCGATCCCCTCAAGCAGCAGCAAAATTCGATTCCAGGAAAGCGTATCGGAGGGGTTCACGATTACTTTCACATGCGAAAGTACATCTTTGATATGGGCCGCTTCTGCAAATTTTTGTCCGCCGTATTTTACAAACGGGATTTTTTTGCGATTCAACTCCAGTTCCAGATCATAAGAATCGCGGCCGTTACGGAAAAGTACCGCGATATCGCCCAAATCGATTTCTTGTTCTCTTTTATTGAGGATCATCTGCGCGATAAAACGGGACTGATCCCGTTCATCCGGTGCCCGAACCAGCCCCGGAAACTCCCCTTCCTCCCGGCTGGTAAACAGATGTTTATCAAACTTTTCTTTGGCCTGACGGATTACCGCATTAGCCAGGTTCAAAATATTTTTGGTTGATCGGTAATTCTCTTCCAGTTTAATGATGCGGGTGTTATCAAACTCATTCGGAAAGTTTAAAATGTTGCGGTGATCTGCGCCCCTGAACGCATAAATGCTTTGGGCATCATCTCCTACCGCCATCACATTGTTGTGTCCTTCAGACAGCAGATGAATTAATTCCGCTTGAAGCGCATTGGTATCCTGATATTCATCCACCAGAATATACCGGTTGGAAGAAGCGATTTTTAAACGGAGCTCCCGGTTTTCGCGAAGCAGGTTGCAGGTCTCCACCAGTAAATCATCAAAATCCATGACATGATTTTGCTGCTTGTACATTCGGTAGCGCCGGGCGATTTCCTCAATGGAGTCGATATGATGCATGAACTGGCTGAATTGCTCATCCACCACCTGATGCAATGATTGCTGTTTATTGGCCGCCGTACTGATGATACTGTAAATCGTGCCTTTTCTCGGAAAACGTTTGCCCTGCTTGGGGATATCGGTATCGTTGCGAAGAATGTCGATTACATCAGTGGCATCGGAGGCGTCGAGCAGCGTAAAATTTTGCGGATAGCCAATCGCCTCCGCATATTGATGCAGCAGCCGGTTGCAATAAAAATGAAAGGTACCGCCGTTGATCTTGGCGCAGCGTTCGTCCAGCAGAGAAGTTGCCCGTTCCATCATTTCGCGGGCTGCGCGGCGGGTGAAGGTCAGAAGTAAAATATGTTGAGGGGGTACTCCGTGTTCAATAAGCCGGGCCACACGATAGGTTAGAGTCCGGGTTTTGCCCGAACCGGCGCCGGCAATCACCAATGACGGTCCGTTCTGATGCATCACCGCCTCATATTGCTGTTCATTGAGCAGCTCTTCATAGGCGATTTGATAATTTTCAGGCTGGCTTTCGGACGGGGCATCCCGTTTAAGTACAAATTTTTTCATGAACCTCGAATCAAATGGAGCGGCAATTTTGTGGAAAATACAAAATCCGCCCATATATGTAAAAATTATGTAACCGGTATTGGTTATAATGCCGGAATAGCGTTATGTTGTAAAGTTGATATTTTTATATTCAGCCGCCACAATTAGTGATGCTTTCATAGCAATCACTATCGGCTAATGCATCCGGCTTGGCATGGCGTTCCGGAGTTATTACTTGCAATAGCCAAGTCATAATGAAGTACCATATTACAGGTAGTTCATAAGCTTTTTATTAGTTTTTTAGAATTTTTCAGGCAACCGAAAGAAAATCAATATTACATGAGGGAAATAGTTCTGATCACCATTTCCGGTGAAGACCAACCCGGTTTAACTGCAACATTAACCGAACAACTCGGCCGCCACGATGTAAATATTTTGGATATGGGTCAGGCCGTGATTCACGATACCCTATCATTGGGAATTCTGATTGAGGTCCCCGGCGAAAAAGAATCTTCCACGGTGATGCGGGATTTGGTTTTCAAAGCTCACGAACTCGGTGTTCAGGTGAAGTTTGAACCGATTTCTGAGGACCAGTATCAAAAATGGGTTGATGCCCAGGGAAAACCGCGATACATCCTGACCTTATTGGGTCGCAAGCTTAAAGCTCACCAAATCTCTCAACTTGCTTCCGAAGTTTACCGGCAGGGGCTCAACATAGATAAAATTCAACGGCTTACCGGCCGGATCCCATTGAAGCAGGTTGATACTCCTGCACGAGCTTGTGTGGAACTCTCGTTGCGAGGTGTGCCCAAAGACATCAACAAAATGAAAGAGGAATTCATCCAGCTCGGCAACGAACTGGAAGTGGATGTCGCCTTTCAGCAGGATGACCTTTACCGCCGAAATCGCAGGCTGGTCGTTTTTGATATGGATTCCACCCTCATCAAAACTGAGGTCATTGACGAACTTGCCGATGCTGCCGGTGTAAAGGACGAGGTCTCCAAGGTCACGGAGCTTGCCATGCAGGGCGAACTCGACTTCAAAGAAAGTTTTCGCAACCGGATAAAATTGTTGGAAGGTCTATCCGAAGACGTACTGGATGATATCGCAGAAAGGCTGCCGCTAAACGACGGGGCTGAACGGCTTATTCAAACGCTGCGATCAATAGGATATAAAACTGCTATCCTATCCGGTGGATTTACTTATTTCGGTAAGAAGCTCCAGGAAAAACTGGGT
>SLJN01000195.1 GCA_007135115.1 Balneolales bacterium | reverse complement strand
TGGTATGCTTTTACGTATTACCTGATTCTGTTTTTCTACGGCTATCTGTGCATATCAGCCGGGCATGAGTTTTGGGATTCGATCTCCCGAAAAAAATTCACCGCTCTGATAACAGGAGTTATCACGTTTTCAATCATGGTCTGGATGAGGGTATTTACGGAATGGACGCCCGGAACAGAGCTTTTTTTTGCCATCCTCAGGATCGTCAATCTCGGTTCGTGGTGCATGGTCATTTTCGGCTACGGGGCTGTGTGGTTAATCCGGCCCGGGCAAGCATTAACCTATTGCACTCAGGCGGTATATCCGTTTTACATTATCCATCAGACCATCATCGTCCTGGCGGCCTGGCACATCTATGACCTTCCGTGGAGCATCACCTGGAAATTTCTTTGCCTGACCGCCATTACATTTGCCGGATGCTGGATCATATATGAGATTATCAAAAGAAATGCTTTTACGAGATTGCTTTTCGGGATGAAGTAAAATGCGAAGGGCGTGAATATGTAGATTCATAAATCTGAGTTAATTACTTTAAGCTCATGAAAGAGCGCTTAGTACTATATATTAGCATGACAGGCTTATTCGTATTGGCCGGCAATTCAGCTTCTCTGTATGCGGAAGATCCCCCGAATATTCCGGATTCAACGAGTTATAATGATGCGGCATCGCTGGGATCGACTAACCAACCCGATTCCGTTGTCGCTTTTTCATTCGATACATACACTTTTACCTCTCACTTCATAGATAGATCTGCTTCTCCCGACCTGCCTGCCCGACTTGGTGAAAGTAAATCCGGCAGCCTGACCAGGCAAATTATCAGGGATTTCGACTATTTAACAAAACCCGATTCTACTGAACTGTTTCGTGTGGCTTCGGAGTTTGATCCCCTGGATTATCCTTTTTCCGCCTCGGCAGCCGTATTTGAAATGCGCAGTGATACCTTGCGACAGAGATGTTCGGCCTCAGTAATAAGTGAAGAATGGGTAATGACAGCTGCGCACTGCTCTCCTATTGAACATGCTTATTCTGATCCCGATGTGCCTAAAGACACCATTACTGATTTATATGTAAAACCAGGGTATCATGATGGCAATGAACATCCCGAGGCAGGTACCATTGCTGTAGATGATGTATTGTTTCTTTCAGATGCATCCTTCCCAAGCTACGACGTAATGTTTTTGCGGCTTCGCGAACCGGCGGGTAAGCTAACAGGTAGTGTGGCACTTCAAAATCCTTCAGATGCCGGTCTATCCGAACAGGATTCCATACTCTCTTTCGGATACCCGTCAACAGAGTTTGATTCGAGGCTCATCCCGAATCATTCCGATTCTTTTAACGGGGATACACTGTTTTACTCCACCCGCTCTGTAACTGATGTCAGTGAATCGACGATGCAGTATGCTTTTTATACGCATATCGGTCAAAGCGGAAGCCCGGTTTTAACACACACCGGGGGTGAATGGGTCATATCAGCAGTAAATTCTATAGCAAGCCAATCCACCACTACTGCTGCAACACTGGATAACCACGAACTCGGGACGGTTGAAAAGGTAATGGAATCGGTGGCAACTTCCGGAGAACCGGATCCACCGAATACCCCTTTGCAGGTTAAACTCCATCAAAACTATCCCAACCCCTTTAACCCGACAACGGTAATTGAATTTGAACTGGATACCCCGCAAGAACTATCGCTGGATATGTATGATATGGCCGGGCGGCACATATCAACTATTGCTAACGGCTCTTATCCGGAGGGATTGAATCGGGTGCGTTGGGATGCCTATGGGCTATCAAGTGGAGTGTATATTTATCGGCTTTCAACTGTAAATGGATCTGTTTCCCGGGAGATGATCATTGCAAGGTGATAATCTTATAGATCTGAATTTTACGTTGCATTCATGTTTAGGTATTGAACGGACCCTGAAAAAACATATTCAATCAGTAGTTGTCGACACCCTAACCTTTAATGCTCAGTAAGTTACCTTCGGTTAATTCATGCATCAATTTATTTATGAGGATTTCGGATTGTGAAGACTGAGTCGCCCGTTTTTGGCTATTCTGGAAATTAAATGTGCTATGATGGATTCTTAAGCAAACCCAGAGTGTTCTTTCTTTAAGCGGTTTAAAACCCGACACGTATAGCATTAGGTACTAATTGATCAAGGAGAGTAAAAATGAATATTTCAGTCATCGTTAGTATTGTGATAGTTTTTGTTGTCATCGTCTTACTGGCAACCCTTGCAAGATATGGTCTGTTTTCGTCGGTGAGCGTAACTGAAAAAGAAGTCGGACCGTTATTGCTGGTCTATAAAAAACATATCGGGGACTATAAAAATGTAGCTCCGGTAATGGATGAGATTTACTATGATTTAAAAGACAACCACGCTATTGAAACTACCAAAGGTTTTGGTCTGTATTACGATAACCCCAGGGAGGTTGAAAAAGACAAGCTAAGAAGTATTGTCGGCTGCATTGTGGAAGGCAAAAGCATTGAAGACTTGACTGCACTTAACCATCAGTATGGCATACGAGAATACCCGTCATCTAAAAGTATTGTAGCCGAATTTCCATATAAAGGGACGCTCTCCGTTATGCTTGGGATATTTAAGGTTTATCCCAAACTAAGTGCATACATAGATGAAAACAGATATCCCAAAACCCCTATTTTGGAAATTTACGATCAACCCAATATGAAAATTGAG
This sequence comes from Balneolales bacterium, assembly GCA_007135115.1. Taxonomy (GTDB): domain Bacteria; phylum Bacteroidota; class Rhodothermia; order Balneolales; family Natronogracilivirgulaceae; genus SLJN01. The sequence continues at coordinate 1,634 of SLJN01000195.1, read as the reverse complement.
TATATTGCCTCGGTTGATTTGTCTGATGAGGTATTTGATTCCTTTTTAGTAGACCTTGCAAAAAAAGAACCCATTTGATGGTTAAAAAGGACGCAACACATAACACCTACATCGCGCTGCTAAGAGGGATTAATGTCGGCGGAAACAACATCATTAAAATGTCCGACCTGAAAGCCTGTTTCGAGGATATGGGGTTCGGGTCGGTAGCCACCTATATCCAGAGCGGCAATATCGTGTTTGAGTCAGATCATGTTGAGTTGGAAACTATAGAAGACAAGATCCGAAACGGGCTCTATCAAAACTTCAGCTACAACGGTACCGTAGTTCTCATTTCTTCCCATGATTTGCAACGGGTCATCGCGGATGCACCTGAAGATTTCGGTACCGACTACGACCGCTACAAATACGATGTACTCTACCTGAAAAAACCACTCACCGCCCGGGAAGCCCTGGAAGACATCCCAGTAAAAGAGAGTGTTGATGACGCTTTTGCCGGTCCCGGCGTGGTCTATTACCGGCGCTCTGTGGAACATTTATCTAAAAGCAGGCTGAACAAGCTGCCCTCTATGCCGGTGTATCAAAATATTACGATTCGGAATTGGAAGACTTCGAATAAGATTTTGGAGATGGTTGGCGGGAATAAGAATTAATGCTTTCAGTTATTACTCGTAATGATATCGGCAACCGTATATTCGCAATTCATCATCGGCCACTTCATACACCAGGCGATGTTCACGGTCTATTCGGCGCGACCACAAACCGGCGAGATCATACTTTAATGGCTCCGGTTTCCCCGTTCCTTCAAACGGGGAGCGCTGAATCTCTTTGATGAGCTTGTTGATTTTTCGTAACATTTTTTTGTCCTGCTCTGCCCAATAGGTATAATCCTCCCATGCATTTTTTGAAAACACAATGCGCTTCATTCATCCATAAGTTTTTCCGAAACCGTATCCCCGGTTTTCATTTGCTGTATGGATTCATAAAGCCTGTTGGCATTTTTCTTTGAACTGAGCAAATGCACGGTTTCCATTAACGAATTATATTCATCAAGAGAAATCACAACGGCTCCCTTTCCCTTATTTCGTTTGATGAGAAGAGTCTCCTGGTCATTTTCAACGGCATCCAATAACTTTTTGAGATTGGTGCGCAATTCGGTGTAGTTGGTTGCGATCATAGCGTAAATAAGTTACTAATTGAGTACGTAGAATAGTACCTATATAAACGGGTGAAGGTTAATTAGATTTTGTCAGTTTCCGTTTCTGGAACCTTTTAGCAGGCCTAAGCCCTCTGTAATCAACTATAACGGGTGACTGGCACTATATTGAACCGAACCCTATCTTACTGTTGAAATTCCGGATTTTGAACAAACATGGTACTTCTCTTGAATACGGGTTGTGGTTCAGGATCAGGATTCCACTCAACCTTACGCCTTATACTTAGACCAAAAAGCGGACTTACGACCGTGCGTTTGTTTTAACTGATCCAAATAGGCTGCATGATCCGGCAGCCCCCGCCAATCTTTAATTGATGTCGCCAATTCATCCAATTTCCGAAGATATCGAGCCGCATGGTTGTAGGCTTTTGATCTCGCCTTTTGCAAAATAGCATCGAGCAGAGCTCTGTACACGGCCGAC
>SLJN01000284.1 GCA_007135115.1 Balneolales bacterium | reverse complement strand
TTCAGCAAATGCTGATTCAAGATAAATTACCGGTTGAAGTACGGAAAAATCTTGAGGTTTCCCTGCGAAATTCCGAACGCATGAGACAGCTCATTGAGCAAATATCCGATCTTACACGACTGGAGTCTGATAAAATAAGTGTTTCTGTGCAGCCGATTGATGTGGCTAATCTTACCAGGATCCTGGGTGCTTCATTTCAAAGCCTGGCACATTTTCACGGGATTCAACTTCAGGTTGAACTCACGGCTGAGCCCGTCATCATCTATGCCGACTCGGATAAACTCGAAAAAATCCTCACCAACCTTATTTCAAATGCGCTGAAGTTTACGGACAACGGCGGATCGGTACATGTTGAGCTGAGGGAATTACCACAAGATATCACACTGACCATCCGAGATACCGGAATTGGCATTCCCGAACAACTGCGTGATAAGATATTTGACCCGTTTGTCAGCTCAGCCAAAAAACACACCGATAATAAAGAGGGATTGGGAATCGGGCTGAGCATCACCCGGGAGTATGTTCATCTTCATTCGGGAAAGATCACAGTGGATAGCCGGCAGAATGAGGGAACCACTTTTACAGTAACCATTCCGAAAGGCTCCGATCACTACCGGGAGGATGAAATTTATTCCCACAAACTTGCCACATCTGATTCACAGATTGCACTAACTACTACATCCTCCGAACCTGCAGATTCCCGCACTGATGCAACCAAACAAGTTCGCACAGCTTTACTGGTTGAGGACAACAAAGATATGGCGGAATATGTCCTCGAGTTACTCGCCGCTCATAAATTTGATTGTAAGCTCGCAAAGAATGGCAAAGAAGCGCTGGAAGTTTTAGAAAGATATCAACCGGATATCATTATTAGTGATATCATGATGCCGGAAATGGATGGTTTGGAGTTACTGTATGAACTCAAAAAATCGGAACAGCTTCGCAGTATTCCGGTTATGTTCCTATCGGCAAAATCAGATCTTGAGGGTAGGATTGAGAGTTTTCGCCTCGGGGTTAACGACTACATACTTAAGCCCTTCCACACCAATGAGCTGCTGGTACGAGTAGAGAATCTGATCGAGTTCAGTGAACTGCGTAGAGCTGCGCTCATTGAAGACGAAGAGTTAGAAGGGGTTCAGGAAGATTCATCAACGGAACACACCGATGAGATCATTTTAAAAATTCAAAATCTTGTGATTGAGCATATTGCTGATTCAAATTTTACCCTGGATCAGATTGCACCGGAAATTGCAATGAGTCGCAGCAGTATGTATCGATACATCAAAAAAGAAACCGGATTACCAGCAGGAGCGTTTGTAAAAGAAATTCGCCTCCAGCACGCACGCAGGATGATCGAAAACAAATCCTACCGTACCCTGAAAGAGGTATCTCTAAACGTTGGATTTTCGAATACCTCCTACTTTTCGCGCCAATACATGGAGCGTTTCGGTATTAAACCGTTTGATGCTATGAATACGTAAGTGGTGCAAATAAAACAGTCGCATTTTGAATTATGTACGCACCAAAAACGCTGTCGGGTCTGTCGACACTGACAGGTTCTCAATACATTGAATTTTAAAAATCCGTGCAAATCCGTGTTTATCCGTGGCAAAATGCTACCCCTCGGCCAACTCAAATAACCCGCTCTCCACCGTCAGTCCCGGACCAAATGCCATAGCCATCATTAATTTGTCTTCGGCACTCCGGTTTTCCATGATCTCTTTCATCACAAATAAAACCGTGGCACTGCTCATGTTGCCGTAGTTTTTCAAAGTATTGCGCGAGTGCGTAAAATCTGAATCCGATAAATCCAACGCATGCTGAATTTTATCCAGGATGGAACGTCCGCCGGGATGCATCGCCCATTGGTGGATATCTTCAACTCCGACACCACAATCCTGCAGCTGGGTATCAATCAATTTCCGGATATTGGATTGTATGATTTTGGGCACATACGACGACAGTACCATATTGAACCCCTGATCCCCCAGCTCCCATGCCATGTCGGATTCCCCTTCTTCGGTGAGATCGGTCATCAGCCTGCGAATACGAAGCGGACCTTCTTTGGCAGCGCTGACCACCATGCCGGCACCTCCGTCGGCGAAAACTGAATTGGAGAGGATGCCGTCCATATCTTCCCGGAATTGCAGATGCAGCGAACACAGTTCAACGGCGGCAATCAGCACAACGGCGTCAGGGTCCGCCCGGCAGATGGAGTCGGCCATGCGGAGAGCGGGAAATGCGGCATAACACCCCATGAAACCAATATGATAGCGCTGGGCAGAGGTGGGCAGCCCGAGATCCCGCACGACGTAATACTCCGGCCCGGGAGCAAAAAAGCCGGTGCATGAAACGGTGATCACGTGCGTAACTTGCCCGGGTTCAAACGGTGATCGTTCCAGTGCTTTTCGGGCCACTTCGCTGAACATAGGCCGGGCGTATTTGATGTACAGATCATTGCGCCGCTGGGTGCCGGGTTGTTGTTCGAGTGCGGAACCGGAATCATCCCAAAAAAGCGAAGCCTCACCATTTCCGTTAAAATCGGGGATGACCGTATGTCGCTTCTCAATCCCGGATTGCGAATAAACCCGGTGTAAAACCCGCTCCATCTTGCCGTTTCCGTTTAGCGCCGGTCTCATCAAATCCCGGGTTTGCTCCTGCGAATAGTAGGCCTCCGGTACCGCGGTCTCAATGGGATGCACAAATACTGGCATAGCGTGAATCAACTTATATATTCGTTATCTATTAAATTCCAGTCGGTTGGACTTCTATACCTCTTGAAACTTTTAAAGTAGACAAAAGATTCACGTATTAGCATTTTGGTCTTGGGTAATTAAAAATTCAGTATGCCTGGTTATTTATTTAAATGTAACTTGCGCTTATTTTGATTGAACACACTAATCTACCATGATTTCATGAAAACATTTTCTGCAAAACAGGTAAGTATTGAGATCAACCGGATTTTAGATGAGCTTAATAAAACGAAAGAGCCCATTTAAATAACCGGTAAGAGAACCAACGCCATACTTTTAACTGAGAAACATTGGCGCTCAATTCAGGAAACCCTTCATTTATCTTCTATCCCTGGAATGCCGGATAGTATAGCTGAGGGCTTGCACACCCCAGTCGAAAGAACTGATGATGAGCTTGATTGGTAAGCGGTTTTAAGATCATATTACCTATCAAGTCCAAATATAAACTGAAAAAACCACTTGAAATAGCAATTGTTACCCCATACCACTAATTTCTCCTCCATTCACTAAATCAGGATGTATTCCAATAGTTTTATTAAATCACAGTTTTTCCATTATGATAAAAAAGGTATTTAGCTTCGTAGCCCTTAGCATGCTGATCTGGTCATGCGGTGAGATTGAAGAGCCGGAACTATCCGGTGACAGCTGGGATGAGGTAAAGGAAGCCGGTCATGGCTCTATTACGGCCTTGTATGTTCCGGCGGATGGGTTTGCTTATGAGGATAATCAGGGGAGGCTCACCGGTGTGACGGTTGAACTTATCCAGGATTTTGCAAAGTATCTGGCCGATGAGCATGATATCGTACTTCAGGTAAATTTTGTTGAGGAAGAGGACTGGAGCACATTTTATGATAAAATTGTAGAGGGCAACGACGGCCTCATCGGGTTCGGGAATGTCACCATTACCGAGGAGCGACGTGAAGAACTGACGTTCAGCCCGGCTTACATGACCAACATTGCTTCTTTGATTACCCATGAGGATGCCGACGAGCTAACTAATTTTAATGACATGGCTGAGGTTTTCACCGGTCTTGACGCCCTCGCATTTGAAGGAACCCTGCACGAAGATCGTCTACGCGAGTTAACCGAGCAATATCATGCGGATGCGGATATCATAATGGCGCACTCCAATGATGAGATCATCGATAAACTAAGTGCCGGAAACGACTATTTTGCCTATCTGGATTTGTATAACTTCTGGCGTGCCGAAGAAGGCGGCGCCCCACTCAAGCGCCATGAAATCGGCGATGAAGCCGAAGAGCAATTCGGTTACATCATGCCTCTTGAAACATCATGGGGTGAGCCTATTACAGAGTATTTTGAGCATGATGGCGGGTTGGTACACTCCGATCGCTACCGCGAAATTATGGAGACCCATCTCGGTGAACGCTTGGCAGGCTTGCTGATGGATGCGCATGAGTAATTGCATCTGGTGTTGTGCTGAAAGTGATTTCTGGTGTTCAAATAGCTGAACTATAACGCATATTGCTGATAAGCAGCTATTGATTTATGGTACCTGAGCATTAGAACATTGAACTTCCAAAAACATATCCGCGTGGAACTTGTTGGACTACCGTGTCTGTTGCACGACTCTCATATTTATAGTGTCATACAGTAACTCCCAATATCGCTA
>SLJN01000240.1 GCA_007135115.1 Balneolales bacterium | reverse complement strand
TGTTGGCATCAGCGGTGGAATAAACCGCAACGGTCTTGATGCCCATCTCTTTGCAGGTACGAATCACACGGAGGGCGATTTCCCCCCGGTTGGCAATAAGGATTTTATCGAACATATAAGCAGATTAAGCAGGTTCGATTTCAAACAGAGGCTGGTCGTATTCCACCGGCTGACCGTTATCAACCAGTTTTCTGACAATCTTGCCGGATACCTCCGCTTCAATTTCATTCATGATTTTCATCGCTTCCACGATGCACAGCGTATCTCCTTTGGATACGGTATCCCCGACTTTTACATACGGATCTGAATCCGGTGAAGGAGCTTCGTAAAAAGTACCTACGATCGGGGATTTAATGGTTTGGGCGTTAGAAGCGGGAGCTTCTTTTTCAGCAGGACTATCCGGCTGTTGTTGCGGCGGTTGTTGCTGCGGTGCAGCTTGCTGTTGCGGCATCTGCATTTCAACTCCCGGCCCGGGCATGTACATGGGCATCGGACCGGCCTCTTTGTTGATCACATCCGGGTTCTTTTTGACTTTGATTTTGAAGTCTCCTTCTTCAATAGAAACCTCATTCACGTCACTTTCGGATATCAGATTCAGCAAATTTTTGATCACTTTAAGATCCATATAATCTCCCCAAAATTACGATTTAATACGTTCAAGATATTTGGATGTCCGGGTGTCTACCTTCACCTGATCTCCTTCATTAATGAATAAAGGCACCTGTATTGTAGCACCGGATTCGAGTTCGGCGGGTTTATTGCCTCCCTGGGCTGTGTCACCGCGTACGCCTGGCTCGGTTGAGGTAATCTCAAGCACGACCTGATCAGGCGGATCCACATATAAAATTTCTTCCTGGTCAGCATCAACCACTACGGTAACCGTTTCACTTTCTTTTAGAAACTCTGCCCGGTTGATGCGCTCAGCGGGAATGGTAATTTGCTCAAAAGTTTCCAGATGCATGAAGTGGTATATATCCCCTTCGTTGTACAGGTATTGGTAATTCCGACGCTCTACCCGTACGGATTCAACCGTTTCTCCGGCACGAAAGTTCTTTTCAAGAACTTTACCGGTGGTAACGCCTTTTAACTTGGTGCGTACAAAAGCTCCACCTTTCCCCGGCTTGACATGCAGGAATTCGAGGATGGTATAAATTTCCGAATCCATACGGATTGTCAACCCGTTTCGGAAATCTGATGTTGATACTTTGGGCATATAGTTGATTAAATATGTTTTCAGAAAAATCGACCCGAAGATACCACAACCCAAATTGTGGCACAACCCACCTGATGCAAATACTTAATGTTCGCTTGTGGCAGGCGGGGTTATTCCGGCATTATTGCTCTGAGAAAATACCTGAGCTCGTTCAGGAATAACTGTATTATACGTGGCCGCGGTTCCTGAAATAGAAACCGGAAGTACCGGGCCATTCGAATTGCACCGGTACTTCCGGGATATTGGGTTTAGATGATATCTAAAAACATTCCTATGATTACCACGATAATAAAGATCGGGCATATATAGCGGAGCATAAAAATCCAGAACTTCATCAGGTTACCGGAAAAGGTGCTGCCCTGTTGAATTTCTTCAGCGGCATAATGTGCTCCCCAGACCCATCCTACAAAAATACTGATGAAGAATGCGCCGAAAGCAAGGAACAGGCTTCCGAAAAAGAAGTCCAGTACGCCGAGAAAATCATTCTGGCCGAACAGTCCGTCATCGCCGAATATGTAACTCATATCACTCAGAAAGCCCACAGCGCCTTGAGATAGGGCGGTAGGAATAGCCAAAATAAAAGCAATAATTCCTATGGTGTAGACCGACTTTTTCCGGCTCCATTTTTTCTCATCGATAAAATAGGATACTACCACCTCAAGCAGTGAAATGCTCGATGTTAAGGCTCCTACGGAAAGCAGCAGAAAAAATATTACGCCGATAAGTCCGCCTAAATACATTTGCGCAAAAACTTCAGGCAGGATAACAAAAACCAATGCCGGGCCTTCGTCCGGACTGAAGCCAAGCGCGAAGATTGCCGGAAAGATCATGAATCCGGCAAGTATGGCTATTGATGTGTCGAATACTGCCACATATCCACCTGAGCTCAGTATGTTTTCCCTCTTTGGCAGGTAGGAGCCATAGGTAATCATCGCACCCATTCCAAGACTCAATGAAAAGAAAGCCTGTCCCAGTGCTACCATTATGGTTTCAAAACCGACTTCGGAAAAGTCCGGCTTCAGGAAAAAGGCAATACCTTCTGAAGCTCCTTCCAGTGTTACGGAACGGAGGATAACAAAAAGCATCAATACGAAAAGGAGCGGCATCAGGATTTTGGCCCAACGTTCAATGCCTTGCTGTACTCCGCCGGCCACGATATAGAGGGTCAGGCCCATGAAAATTGCCAATAGCGTAATTACAAGGCCGGGTGAAGCAATGAACTCTTCAAATGGAGTGTTCGGGGCTATAACGTCTTTCGCCACATAACCTATAGCCCATCCGGCCACCACGCTGTAGTAACTTAAGATCATCAGACCGGCAACGATACACAGTCCGCCGACGGCCAGCCATCCGGAAGGGCCGGTAATGGCTTTAATTGCACCGACCGGGTTGCGTTGGTGGTGACGACCGAGTGATAACTCGGCAAATAAGTATGGTACACATATAAAAGCGATGCAGATGAGATAAATGATTAGAAAAGCACCACCTCCGCCTTCACCAGCGACATAAGGAAATCGCCAGATGTTGCCAAGCCCCACAGCTGAGCCGGCAGCAGCAAAAATAAATCCGATTCTGGTATTCCAGATACCCCGTTTGCTTGATTCTGTAGCCAAGTAAGACCTCCGGTTAATTCCTGATTCACATTCACAAATCGAGAGTGCCCTAAATAATCAAATTCTGATCAATGGCGCAACTTTCGAAATACAACTCCACTACAAGCCGGAACTTTAATAGTTCCACTTATTTCCGCAAGTTTGTATTCGGATGCGTTTTTAGCGGATACCATCATTTCCCAGAATCCGGGAGGAAGATGGAGGATTCGGTGATCATCCTGATTGGCATTCATGGATATCAGGTAATCGTATGGATCATGAGCTGATTCACCATTGATTTGAAAGGTCAGATGTAACGCATCATGAGTATCTTTGATGAATATATGATCCTCTGAGGATTTGCGTAAAGCCGGAGAGGAGCGCCGCAAAGCAATCAGTCCCTTGTAAAAGTTATGGAGTCGGCTATTGAGCGAGATCTCATCGTAGTTGAGGTAATTGGTGAGATTGTCTTTTTCATAGCTGTTGTGGTCAATCTTGCCCTGGCGGGGATCCGGCGCGGATGTCTTGGCGATAACTTTGGATCGCCCCCACTCCTGACCGGAATGAATCATCGTTATTCCCTGGCTTACAAATAAAAAAAGTGCCGCAAGCTTGGAAACACGCAATTCGGTTTCGGAAAGCTCGGTATGATCCAGTTTATTCTTGATCACCTGATCGACCAGGTTCGGATTCAGGCCGATGCGGATGAAATCACCCAGCGTAAACCCATCGTGGGATTCAAGGTAATTGACACTATGGCGGGGATCATTAAACCTGCCATTGGCTTTGCCGTGAAGGGTTCCCTGTACAAAATTTTCAAGGGCTTCTCGTGAGGTTTCACCCTGCCACTTTCCGAAAATATAGCCTCGGTCATGTACCGGATCGGAACCTTTGACGCCGTTCCGAATTTGATCATTCCAGGCCGCCCATTTGCGATAAGAAAAATCCGAAGGGTTGTAACCGCCACCCCAGGGTTCGGCAATTAAAATGGCATACGGGTTTATCTTTTGGGCTTCTTTTCGGATCTCGTCTATCGTTTTGCGATCTATGAGGTTGGCAAGATCAAACCTGAAGCCATCGATATGATATTCGTGCATCCAGTACTTGATACTCTCGATAATCAGGCGGCGTGCCATCGGGGATTCGGTTTTAAAATCATTGCCGCATCCGCTTTCACTGATAAAATGTCCGTAATCATCCAGCCGGAAATAGTAGGATTTATCAATGAATTTGAGCGGATTTAAATCATACTGGGAAACGTGGTTGTATACCACATCCAGAATTACAGCGATACCTTCTTTATGAAGCGTTTTGATCAGTTCTTTTAGCTCCCGTGCTGCCAATCGGTTTGTTCCTATTACTTTGCCAACGGCAGGTGAGCTGTCGGATGCGTACAGCGTTTCAGGAGCAAAGAAAAAACTGGTCATGTATCCCCAGTGATTACGACCGTAAGGATTCCATAAATTGTGAAACCCTTCATCCGTTTTGTGACGGTAGGGAGGCTCAAACCCCGCGAATTTTTGCAGTGGCAGAAATTCAACAGCATTGACTCCGAGCTTTTTCAAGTAATTGAGCCCGCCTTTTGTCGATGGATCAAT
>SLJN01000117.1 GCA_007135115.1 Balneolales bacterium | reverse complement strand
CAGTATCAACTATGTACTTGATCCCGAGCTGCTTCCGGGGCTATTCCAATCGGTGGAGAAACATCTTGAGGATCAGGGAATTTTCATATTTGATTTTACCACACCCGGTTTCTCCGAGCGAGTAGAAGAATCACTTACCGATCCCAATCCCCGAAGAGTCGGCTCTATGAGATATCATCGAAAAAGTCGTTGGGATCCGGATACGCGCATACATTCCAACCATTTTTGGGTGGATGTGCTTCACCCCGAAACCGGTAATGTGACGGATTCATTTGAGGAAATCCATCAACAAAAAATCCACTCTGTGGATGAAATTGAGCAAGCCATTGCCACGTCCGGATTAAAAGTTGAAGCGCGCTACTCAGATTTCGATTTTTCCGACGTTACCGAAACCACTGATCGCATAACCATGGTACTACGCAAATGTCGGAACACCCGGTAATTTCATTTGAAAACGTAACCGTCCGCTTTGAAGGACGCCCGATTCTGGATGATGTAAACTTCGCCCTTCACAGCGGCGAATTCATGTATCTGATCGGCCCTACAGGTGCAGGTAAAAGCTCATTCCTCAAACTCATTTACCGCGATATTGTCCCGGCCAGCGGAACGGTGCGTGTGGCGGATCAGGATGTGACCACACTTAAAAACCGCCGGGTACCTTATTTGAGGAGAAACCTGGGCATTGTTTTTCAGGATTTTCAGCTTCTGCCCGATCGCAATGTTTACGAAAATGTTGCTTTTGCACTGGAAGTGACCGGGGCGCGCAGAAATTTCATCAAACAAAGAGTGTTAGAGGTGCTATCTATGGTCGGGCTCAGCCACCGTAAGCTGGCCATGCCGGATGACCTTTCCGGCGGAGAGCAGCAGCGCGTCGTTATCGCACGTTCACTGGCTAACGAACCTCGCATTCTGTTGGCTGACGAACCCACCGGTAACCTCGATCCCGATACCTCCCGTGATATCATGGAATTGCTTCAGCAAATCAACAACCGGGGAATGGCCGTGCTTATGGTGACACATCATTATGACCTGGTGCGCGAGTATCCCGCTCGTACTGTGAAAATCAACCGGGGACGTTTGGTGGAACTGAATCCGGATCAGGTTGGAGTGTAATTTATGCCGGTTTATGTATTATCTTCACGTTGATTAATAGATTGTTTAACTCATAATAATACATGGACTCGGTTACCCACGTTCTTTTCGGAGCGGCATTAGGACAAGCGACACTCGGTAAAAAAGAAGGCCACAAAGCCATGGTCTGGGGAGCCATAGCTCAAACCGTCCCGGATTTGGATGTATTTGCAGCTCTGTTTATGGATCCGGTGAGTTATCTCAGCATTCACCGAGGCTTCACCCACTCTATCTTTTTCCCGTTCATTGCAGCCCCCCTACTGGCCTGGCTCGCCTGTAAAATTCACTCCAAGACTACAGAGTCATCCTACAGGGAATGGATGTTCATGTTCTTCATCGGGGTTCTCGCCCATCCCCTGCTTGATTTGTTCACCGGCTACGGAACGCAATTATTTTACCCCATCTCAAGACATGGATTTGAGATGAATACCATATTCATAATCGATCCGCTGTTCACCATTCCCCTGCTGATCGGTGTGATATTCAGTTTTCGAACCAATAAACAGGGAGTCCGCGATACCAAAGCCGCGGGAGTAGCACTGGCCATCAGTCTGAGTTATTTGATGTTTACCGGAGCCCTGAAGCTATCGGTGATGCCGGAAATCAACCGTCAGCTGCATGATCAGCAAATCGAATATCAGCAAAAGCACATCTCCCCGACTCCTTTTAACTCTGTTTTCTGGCGCATTCTCGTTGAAGTGGACGACGGCTTCAAAGAGGGCTACCTCTCATTATTTGATCAGGGTGCAGAAATGGAGCTTAATTTCATTCCGCGTAATGGTGATAAAATTGAACCCTACTCCGATAGCTATGCCTACCAGGAACTGATGTGGTTTTCGAAAGGATTTTATTCCGTAACCGAAGAAGACGGTTCGCTTTATTTTAATGACTTGCGCTTCGGCACCATCCCCGGCTGGACCGGCGAGATTAACCAGTTTGTATTCCGTTTCCGGTTACACGAGCCTTCCGAAAATCCCAGAGAATTGAGTTTTGCTCAGGTAAATGAATTTCCGGAAGTCTCCGGGGAGGATTGGTGGATTTTCGTTCGCAGTGTGTTTGGCAGAGGTTAGAACTCACACCAACCTGAGGTTGTCTAAAAAGTAAATATTTGAAACTGGCAACCTAAAAAATAAAACAGTCATCCCGGAAGGAAGCCGGAGGTACGACGGCTTGCTATCCGGGATCCAGGGTTAAGGGCTGAATTTGTGCCACATACCCTGGATCCCGGATAACAATTCCGCTATCGCTCCATTGTTTCCGGGATGACGCCTAAATAAATTAAGTTAGTTTTGGACAAACATATCTTTTTAGACAGCTTCGTGTATCACGGCAGGAGTGGCAAAACTTTGGAGTTGATCACCTTCTACCTTTAGTAAATAGCAATGCTACCCCTCCTACGAAGGCTGCTGCGCCTCCGGCAAGATAGAGAACAGCATCATCACTTGGGGAGCCGGTTAAGGCTTCGGAAGCTTCAGAAGCTAATGAAGAATATTCATTCCATCCGAAATACAGCAGAACTAATCCGCCAACGATCAGTGCACCAGCTAATGCTTTAAGCATAGCAATCTCCTTAATTTAGTATTGAATGATGGTTTAGCAAGCCAATATAATTAAAAAGTGTAATCCGCAGCTATTCTTTTATTTCCAGACTACGGCTGATTGTGAGGTTTGGCAAGGATTTTTACCTTGGCATTTCTAATAAGTCACGCGCATTTATTGACGTCATTGCCACAATTCATAACCAACAGGCTTTTGATTTCCACCGATTACGGTCCGATTCACCTCATTTATGAAGATAACCATCTGTTGGTTATCAACAAGCCGGCGGGCATCCCCGTGCAGGCGGATGCTTCGGGTGATCAGGATGTGCTAACCGTCTTAAAACAATGGCTGAAAGAGCGGGACAAAAAACCGGGGAATGTTTATCTGGGTTTAGTCCACCGGCTGGATCGTCCGGTTGGGGGTGTGATGATTTTGGCGAAGACGTCCAAAGCAGCTTCGAGGTTGAGTGATCAGATCCGGCGAAATGTCGTTGAAAAGAACTATCTGGCAATACTTCAAAAAATGCCCGATCCGCCTGAAGGCAAATTAGAGCACTATCTTGCCAAAAACCGGAAAACGAATACCGTTTTCGTTGCTTCGAAAAAGACAAAATCAGCCAAACACGCTCGTCTATCCTATCGCACTTTGAAACATCAAGATCAGCTCACACTGGTTTCGGTGCAGCTTGAAACCGGGCGGGCGCATCAGATACGTGTGCAATTTGCGCACTGCGGGTGGCCGCTTTGGGGAGACCATAAATACGGGCGGAGCTCCAAAGGCAATCCCGCTCTTTTTTCCCGAATGATGTCTATTGAGCATCCCACCAAAAAGGAATCCATGCCGTTCGAAGCAGAGATACCGGATAGTTATCCCTGGAAGGTCTTCAAATAGCTGGTAAAAAACCGTTTAGATCAATCCCAGATACTGAGGAACCTCGGCAATGGATGTGAGGGAAGCGGTCGGGGTAATTCCTGATTTATCAGCCAACTCCGGTCGATATTTGCCGGTTTTGACTAATATGCCTTTCATGCCGGCATCCATCCCGCCCTGACAGTCCGCTTCGATATCGTCACCTACCATAGCGACGTTTTCGGGATTGATGCCAATAGCTCCGGCTGCTGCTTTAAAAAATGAAGCCGCCGGCTTGCCGATTAGATCAGCTTTTGTATCGGCGCTGTATTCAAGTGCAGCAACAAAGCCACCCACATCAATTTGGAGGACGCCCTCTTTTTCAAAATAGCGATTTTGGGCTAAGGCGTAGAGTTTGGCACCATCAACCAAATTATTGAAGGCGCGATTTAACCTGCCGAATGTGAATGCTTCACCCAAGTCACCGACGACCACCGCTTCGGGGTCTTCTTCCGAATACTCGCACCCGGTGATATCCTCCAGCACATCATCTTTGAGTAAAAAATTACATTTCCGGTAGCCAGCGCTTTTGAGATGGCGGTCCGCTGCAACGGTTGCCGTGAATATTTCAGATTCATCAACCTTTAACTGCATTTCCGCAAGCTTCTTGATGATCGCAGACCGCGGCTTGCTGGTCGTATTGGTTACAAATCCTACAGGTATTCCCGCATTTCGAATCCGCTCAAGCGCTTCGATCGCCCCCGGTACCGGTTGGTCATCTATGCAGATGGTTCCCGATAAATCTACCAGCAGACCTTGTATATCCGAGGTCTTCATTTTGATAATGTATTTGGGGACATGTGGCTTCAGGATTTATCCGAAAAAAGAGGTT
>SLJN01000130.1 GCA_007135115.1 Balneolales bacterium | reverse complement strand
GGCACCGGAGTCCGCCAATCGGCAAACCAGTTCGGCTGAGGATTCAATTTCAGGATATCCCGCCGTAACAAAAATATTCATCAGATGGTCTGATTCCTGCCGCTTTGAAAAAAGCCGGTCAATGCGATTGGTTGTGGAGGTATTCGTTTGCATTTAATTTTTTTGGGATTCCGGTGAGGGTGTTTCCAATACTTATCACTCTAAAAAAGCAGCGAATAGGGCACGAGGCTCAACCAAAATCTCTGTTATGTTTTTGAATTTAAATATTTCGAAATCGTAGCCATATCTTTATCTCCGCGACCGGAGCAATTGATGACCACGATCTCCCCTTTTTCCGTATCGGGCATGAGCTTTTCCAGCCAGGCGATGGCATGAGCGGTTTCTATCGCCGGGATAATTCCTTCCAGTTTTGATGTAAGCTGTACGGCTTTCATCGCCTCTTTATCATCTACGGCTACATATTCCACGCGTTCGCTGTCAAATAAATGAGCGTGTTCGGGACCGATACCCGGATAATCCAGACCGGCACTGATGGAATACGGAAGCCTGACCTGTCCGTCTTCAGTCTGTAGCAAAAAACTTCGGGAGCCGTGTAACACTCCGTGTGAGCCTTTACTGAGAGTGGCGGCAGTTTTATCGGTATCTTTGCCCAGACCACCGGCTTCAACACCAATGATTCGGATATCCGGGTCCTCCAAAAAGGGATAGAATAATCCTATGGCATTGGAGCCACCACCAAGGCAAGCAAGAAGATAGTCAGGTGATTTTTTCTCAGCCGTCCAGAGCTGGCTTTTGGTTTCATCTCCGATGATCCGCTGAAAATCCCGGGCCATCATGGGGTACGGATGCGGACCAACAGCGGAGCCTATAATATAAAAGGTATCTTCCACATTGGTTACCCAATCGCGAATGGCCTCGTTGGTGGCATCTTTCAACGTTCGGGAACCGCTGTCAACCTGCAGCACCTCAGCACCGAGCAGGCGCATGCGATCCACATTAAGTTTTTGACGCCGCATGTCTTCGGCGCCCATATAAATGACACATTCCATGCCGAATTTAGCGCAAACGGTAGCCGTAGCAACACCATGCTGTCCGGCCCCGGTTTCCGCGATGATTCTTTTTTTACCCATTTTCTGTGCCAGCAGCACCTGCCCGACCGCATTGTTGATTTTATGAGCACCGGTATGGCAGAGATCTTCGCGTTTGAGAAAAATCTTAGCCCTGCCGTAATGCTTGGTCAGACGTGAGGCGAACGTAAGCGGAGTTTCCCGGCCGACATATTTCTGGAGGATCTTTCGATAGTTAACCTGGAACGCTTTGTCATTCTTGGCGTTGAGGTAACTTTCCTCCAACTCTTCGAGGGCCGGTATAAGAATTTCCGGCACATACTTGCCGCCGAATTTTCCAAAATATCCCCGCTCATCCGGGAAGGTATAGGTTTGATTTTTATGGTCTGATGCTGATTGTTGATCCGGCATGGTCGTCTGTTGCTAAGATGTTGCTGAGGTCGGATTAATTTGAATCGCCCGCAGGCAGAATGGGTTGCTTAATCTTATTCCGGGTTTATGAGTCCTGTAACTACTTCTCACTCAGGAAGAATTAATTATTCTTCCTCCAGATCCCAGATTTCGCGCATTTCATCAATGAGTTCGTTCAATTTATCAAAGTCCTTTACGCCCGGTTCCAGTTCTACTCCGGAAGAGACATCCACCGCATAAGGCTGAACCGTATTGATTGCCCGCCGTACGTTGCCCGCATTTAATCCGCCGGCCAAAAACAAGGGAATATCTTTGCTCAGATCCTTCAGGATATTCCAATCAAAGGATTTACCTGTGCCGCCCATTTGCGCACTGTCTTTGGTATCGAAAAGCAGATAATCGGCTACTTCAAGATAGGGTTCAATAGCTTCATGCAGTTCGCCGGCGCTCATATCCGAATCAATTCGAAATGTTTTGATGATGGGCTTATCAATTAGCCGACAGTAATGCGGGGTTTCGTTGCCATGGAGTTGAACAAGATCCATTCCGGACCGATTGGCGATGTCGTTTACCTCGTCAATAGCCGCGTCTACAAAAACGCCAACGTTTTCGGGCCCCTCTACCCATTCCGTAATCGCAGCCGCTTTGGCGGGATCTACAAACCTCGGGCTCTGAGAATAAAAAATGTAGCCGAGATAGTCGCATAGCGCGCCACTGGCAAACCGGGCATCTTCAAGCGTTGTAATTCCGCAGATTTTAATACGTGTACGTGGATCGTCGGTATTCATAAAAAATTTTAATTTAAATGGCAGCAGCCACGGAAATGATACGTGTTAATGATATTAAACTTGCGATACTGTTCGGATTGATTGAAACTATTTGGATACTCTTGGCATGGATAGCATTCGAAAATCGGTCAGGATTTCTCATGTTCCGGTTTATACATCAGTTTTCTGAGGGCTTCACCGGGATCCGGCTGTCTCATAAAATGTTCGCCGATCAGAGCGGCATCAATGCCTTCATTTTGAAGTAATTCGATATCCTCCGGGGTAGATAATCCGCTTTCGGAAACGGTTATCAGGTGATCCGGCAATGATTGCAAGGCTTCAATTCCCCGGTGTACATCCACTTCAAACGTATTGAGATTGCGATTGTTGATTCCGATGGTTTTCACAACTTCAAAATTAATCATCGCAAATTCTGTTGAATCGTAGCACTCAATCAGTGTTTCTAATCCGGCCTCGACTGCGGCATGGTGCAACTCCATAAGCTGACTGCCGCTGGTTATAGTCGCAATCAAAAGCACCGCATCCGCACCTATCCCCCGCGCTTCTTCGATTTGATAAAAATCAACAATAAAGTCTTTGCGCAGAATGGGTAACCCTGTATTACCTGATAGTTGTTCGATATACTTTGGATCCCCCTGGAAAAAGCGCTGTTCTGTAAGCACCGACAGTGCTGAAGCCCCGTTCTGCTCATAGGCAGCAGCGATGGTTTCAAAATTAAAATCCTCACGAATAACTCCCTGGGAAGGCGAAGCCTTCTTTAGTTCGGCTATGACGTCTACTCCGGAATTGGAAAGCGCCCTGGACAGGGATTTACGCTCCATCTCCCACCCCGAAAAACCCCGGAAATCACCGGGAGCAATTTTCTTTTTCTGATGAACCAGATCTTCCTTCTTCTGATCTACTATGCGATCCAAAACGGTACTCATACCGAATCCTTTTCTTTAGAGGCAAGATCATTCGTGCATTCAACAAAACGCTTCAGCATTTCAGCGCCCTGTCCGCTTTCCAGCGTTTCAACAGCCAGCAGATGTGCCTCCTGCAGGTCATCATAAATTCCGGATGCATATATGGCAAAGGTCGCATTCAGGGCTACAATCTCCTCCTGCGCTTCCGTGCCCTTGCCTTCCAGCACATTTTGAATAATCCTGGCATTGGTTTCGCAATCCCCACCCTTTAGCTCTTCGGGATTCACCATGGAAAATCCGAACATCCGGGGATCGAATTTTTGAAACTCGCCAAATTTATTTCCTTGCAGCTCAACAACATCAGAATAAGAGGCTGTACTGAATTCATCCATACCGTCATGGGCATGAACTCCGTAGGCAAACTCCGTATCCAATTGAGCAAGGATCGCGATAATCTGTTCTACAGCTTCCCGGCTGTATGCTCCAATAACCTGGCGTTTTACTCCGGCCGGATTCAACAGAGGGCCCAGCATATTGAAAAATGTTCGCATCCCCAGCTCTTTCCGGGCCGGCATTACATTTTTCATAGCCGGATGAAAGTTCGGGGCAAACATAAAGGCAAGACCGGTTTCATTAAAACATGCTTCCACCTGCTCTTTCTGTAAAACCGGATTCGCGCCCAGTGCCTCCAGTACATCTACACTACCGCTTTGGCTTGAAACGCTTCTATTCCCATGCTTAAGTACAGGCACTTTGGAAGCGGCCACCACAAACATCGTTGCAGTCGAAATATTGAATGTGCCGGAATGATCCCCTCCCGTACCGCATACATCCACGGCATTTTCAGTATCCACCTCTACATCAATGGCTGCTGCTCTCATAACACGGACAAATGAGGCCAGCTCTTCAACCGTTTCAATCTTATTTCGCATCCCATAGAGAAATGCGGCTGTTTGGGAATGGTTGACCTCGCCGTCAATGATCGCTTTCAAAGCAAAGGTAGCTTCATCAGCAGTGAGGTTCTCCTGCATTCCGATTTTTTCCAGTATATCAGTAAAGTCCATATAAGTTATCTCAGGATGCGGATTTTGCTACAGTCATTTCGGTTAACCAATTGGCTATGATCCTGGGTCCCGTTTCGGTCAAAATACTTTCCGGATGAAACTGGATGCCTTCCACCGGATGCTCATGATGCCGAAGCCCCATAATTACCCCGTCCGATGTGCGGGCCGTAACCTCAAGTGAGTCCGG
>SLJN01000254.1 GCA_007135115.1 Balneolales bacterium | reverse complement strand
TGGCAGTGACTTCGGTTTCGATATCAACGGCTTCAGCTTCATCAGCCTGTTGAGTTGGTACCGAGGTAAGGCTTACAAATTCCGGCTCGGAATCTACATCCACATCCAGGAGTTCTTCGCGAACCACATCGCTGATCCGGATTTCATCGATATAGCCATCCATCCAGCGATCGGCGCTGTTGTGACCTATAAACAGATCGGTAAACTGAAGTCTGGGCTCGAAGTCGAACTCCTGCTCTACCATCCATTCGAATTCAAGATCCTCATTTCGCACAACCTGATAGTGCATGTTTTCTTCCGAGTCGCGAATATAGCTTATATGGTACCATTTACCGGTTTCCACTTCATGAGGATCTGAAGGCAGGTTACGCAGCCCGTCAAAACTACTTACATCTGCATCATGGGCTCCACCTTCGAGGATGTGATCATCTCTCATTTCTAACCAATAGTTGCCTTCCCAGAACTCATCTCCGGCACCAGGCTTCCAAAGTATATCTGCATTTTCACCTTCGGCTTCCACCCGGAACCATAGTTCAATGGTCCAGTCTTCCTGAAGATCCATGGATGCGGTTCCCTGAATTTGTAACCAGGATTCATCACCATGCAGCCTTAGTGCAGAGCCAAGTTCGTCGCGTGCGCTGTAATCCACTATTTCCGGATTACCGTGTGTTTCAGCATCTTCAATGCCATCTACCAGATTTTCCCATGGATTATCCGGATTGTCGAAATTCATCAGGAAAATGGTGTTCTCGTCGGGTTCATACGGCCCGCCTACATCATCCTGGGCAAACAAAAGGCCCGGTGCCAGCAGTAAGCCGGCAGCTCCAGCCAGGGTGCTTTTTACTGTAAACGTTTTCATAATGGCAACACCTTTATTTTTAGGTTAATTGTTTTTGCCTGTCTATTAGAGATTACCCGGAAACCAAGTCTTAATATTCAGCGTCCGACGCCTAAAGCTGATTCTCCGGGTTTTTTAACAAATGCTGAGGATGTTATTTCACTACTCCTCACATTTCATTATTAAAATGCTCTGAATTCAATCCCAGATTGATCTCAGTGACCAGAAATCCATCGAGACTAAATTCGCCTGTCCGCCTTCGGAAAACAGCCGGACATCTCTGCTTTCAGGGTGCGGAAAAATCCGCTTGGTTAACACTTTTGTGCCGTCTTCGGCAAACACTTCTACCGATGACCAGTCCACAAAAATCTGTAGCTTCAGGGTTTCCCCATTTAGTGAAAGGGGAGCTTCACTTACTGTTGCAAAATTTTCATTAAAACCCACATCTCCGGAGTTAGTCCGGTCAACAAACAGAATTTCATCTTCGATGTCATAGCCGATTACGGTTTCCTGGTTGTCGCCGCCCCGTACTTCAATACCAAACACTTCAGCCGTACCGGCATCGAGTTCGGCAATGATTTCATAAGCCTTGCCTGAAACCCCGCGATCATCCAGGGAAATATTTTCATTTTCAATATTGATATTCTCCAGTGTGTGGTGATCTTCCCGCAATTGCTGCAGCTCTTCTATGGGTTGCTGAGCCATGCGAATCTCATCTTCAACAGAGACTAATTCCACCGTTCTCGGAATGGATTGTGCACTTCGCCAGGGTGAGGTAGGTTTAACATTGGCATATTCCCAGTTGCTCATCCACCCGAGCCAAAGTCTTCGGCCGTCTTCTTCCGGAATATCACTCCAGCTTATGGCGGCATAAAAATCTGTTCCGTAATCCGTCCACAACACTTGGTCATCCGGGGCACCTTCGACAATTTCAAAAGCCGTAGCATCTTCATCCAAAGTAAATTCGGTGCCGTCAAAATCACCTATGAAATACTGTGAGCCCGACCCGCCTGCAATCGCACCGGGATTTATATCCACATGCATCACCCATCGGGTATTCTCCGGATCCCCGTCTACCGGCAGTTCAAAGAAGTCCGGGCACTCCCAGATGCCTTCGGTATTGCCCAGCGGACCAAAATTACTGAGATGATCCCATTCCCGCAGATTTTCAGAACCATAAAAAGCTACTTTCCGCTGAATTGGCAGAGCTACTACCATAATCCATTGATCGCTCTCTTCATGCCACATCACGTTGGGATCACGAAAGTCCGGATCTTCGTGGTTGATCACCGGGTTGCCTTCATATTTGGTGAACGTCTGTCCGCCATCCAGGCTGTAAGCCAGAGATTGCGCTTGTTCAAACCCAGGATCTTCCCCCTCGTAGGTATAGTGACTCGAATAGGTTGCGATAATGGGTGTTTCTCCTTCTTCTCCGAATCCGCTGGTGTTTTCATGATCTACAATAGCTCCCCCGGAAAAAATCATCTCATTACCTTCTTCCGGAATAACTACCCCCTTGTGATCCCAATGCACCAAATCATCACTAACGGCTTGATACCAGCTCATATGCCCCCAGGTAATGCCGTGCGGATTGTACTGATGATGCAGAAAATACTGCCCGTCATAGTAAAACATCCCGTTGGGATCATTCATCCAGTTTGAGGGGGGAGTATAATGGAATTGCGGGCGATACCATTCTTTGAAGGTTACCTCCCCTTCCTGCTGTTCCGGCTCCGGTTCACATCCTGTAACACCTGCTATAAAAAACAGAAGTACGCAGGTCTTGGCAATCATCTTTAAACTTGATTTTTCCATGATTTATAACTTTCACTCCTAAAATAATTCTGCTCAAAAGCGGGTAAGTCGGAAATCAGGTTAGGTGTGACGACCTCGTAGAAGCCATCACACCTGATACTGATTAGTTTGCTCCCGGATATCCGGGATTTTGTTCATACAGTCCGTCGCTCCATTCGATCTGATCTCGCGGAATGGGCAGATATTCATCGCGACCCGCTGTAAAACTGGCCCCGCTGAGATACCCTCTTCTATTTCCTTCTATCGAGAAGTAGTCATTCATTACTTCTTCAGCAACTCCCCATCGTACGAGATCAAAGAATCGCTTTCCTTCCATAGCAAATTCAAGACGGCGCTCCCATCGCAATGCTTCACGCGCATTATTTTGAGTCCAGTTTATATTCTGCCCGTCTATGTAAGGTTCCACGTGATAATCAGTAAGCAGGTTGCCGTTCACATCTACTAATCGCTGAGTGCTGTTGGCAGCTCTTTGCCTTACCTCATTGATATCATCAAGTGCTTCGTTATGGCGACCGAGTTCGATTAATGCTTCTGCTCTCCACAGAATTACATCGGCCAGCCGGATTATTTCAGTATTCTTTCCACTGGCAAAATAAAAGTCGGTTTCCTGCATAGCGGGATCATCCGGATGCAATAGCTCCCGCATAGAGGAAAATGGACCGTAGGTAACCGGTGTACGTGCCCATGTGGCTTCATCATAAATTAATTCCGGATCGTATTTGAAAGGAAAGCCGGTCATAGATACGGTGTGATTCAACCGCGGATCAACGGTTATGTCTTCTCCTTCAAAATCATCCGCATTGGAGAAACTATAATTATTATACTCATCAAAAAGTGGCAAACCACTTTCATCATCGGTTTGAAATGCGTTGGCCATCGATTGAGACGGTATATTAAACCAGCAGCACCCAAAATCTTCATATACCGGATAGTTCAAACCGACATCAGTTCCTACTCTACCCTGCTCGGTTCCGTCGTCATAAGATCGCTGAACGGCAAAAATAGATTCTATTCCATTATCATATCTTTCAAGGAAGTTATTGCCGATGTCATCAAACAGATCGTGTCCACTCCCCTCTATGACGTCGCTGGTCAGCTCTACAACTTCATTCAGTAAATCATTTTGAATGTTTACCACCTGGTGCTCACCATTCTGTTCATAGGCCTGGTAAAGCCTGGTTTTCGCCAGATATGATTTAGCTGCCCATTCCGTAGGTCGTCCGGCATCACCCTGAGATGGTGGAAGATGTTCTGCCCCAAACTCAAAATCCTCAGCAATGCGATCCCACAGTTCCTGATCAGTCATTGCCCTATTGGATTCATTTTCAATATCCTCACGGCTCATCGTTTCATCTATGAAAGGGATATGCTTGAAATGAATCTTTAATAAGAAATGAAAATGACCTCTCAAAAACTTCATTTCGGCAATCATTTCATCACGGTCAGGCTCATCCGCTTCATCGATGGCCTTAATAGCCCTTTGAGCTGAATTAGCCCGGGAAACAGCCTGGTAGAGATGATACCACATGCCATCAATATGACCGATATCCGGGGTATCAGTAGCTGCGAAGGTTTCGACGAAATGATACCCTTCCTGATCCCCGGTTCCTCCACCGCCCTTATAGGAATCATCGGCACGCATACTTCCGTAAGCCCAGTTGTATCCATAAGGTACCATAAAATGGTCGTTTCCAAGAGCAGCATACGCTGCAATTATGAGACCATCAACTCTTTCGGGGTCGTCCATATCCTCTTCACTCATAGCACCTCT
>SLJN01000055.1 GCA_007135115.1 Balneolales bacterium | reverse complement strand
GGAATGTCTGGGTGGATGAAACTCGTCCGCTTTTGCAAGGCGCCCGTCTGACCACCTGGGAGCTGCTACAAGCCGATATCCCGTTTAAACTGATTACTGATTCCATGGCAGCTCAAGTGATGAAAGAGCAGCGGGTTGATATGATCGTCGTGGGTACCGACAGAGTTGCTGCCAATGGAGACACCGCCAACAAAATCGGAACCTACAGTCTGGCGGTGCTAGCAAATTACCACCGGATACCACTATATATCGCGGCGCCGGTATCATCCATCGATTTTTCGTTGTCTGATGGCAGCGAAATCCCCATCGAAGAGCGATCACCTGAAGAGCTAACGAAAATTGGCGATCACCCCATCGCTCCGGAAAACTGCCCGGTCTATAATCCGTCTTTTGACGTAACTCCGGCATCACTAATTGCCGGATTCATCACGGAATTCGGGGTTGTGGAATCGCCTTTTGAGGCTAATCTGGCAAAATTAAACGGACAGAAACATCCTACTGCCTGAGCTTGCAGAATAGGTAAAAGATTACCGATAGTAACTCGAGTCCGCAAGTAAACCCAAGATGCCATTTGGTAAGAAGAGGTAATTAAGGTAAATCAGTAGATTAGAAAATTGGGTATTTGGCTGCATGTGGGTACTTAGAACCCTCAATTACCTGAATTCCTAAATTACCGAATATACTTAACCGAGCTGAACTACTACTGATTCATCGAAATCAGAAACTCTTCGTTAGAGCGTGTACCCTTCATTTTGCTTTGCAGGAATTCCATAGCCTCCATCGGGCTCATCTTGTTGAGATAGCGGCGCAGCAGATTTACTTTTTCTCGCTCTTCTTCTGGTACGATGAGATCTTCACGACGCGTACCGCTGCGGAAAATATCAATGGCGGGAAAAATACGACGTTCGGATAGTCTGCGGTCCAGAACCAGTTCCATATTACCGGTGCCTTTGAATTCCTCAAAAATCACATCATCCATTCGAGAGCCCGTATCAACTAAGGCCGTAGCGATGATGGTGAGTGATCCGCCGTTTTCAATATTTCGTGCGGAACTGAAAAGCTGTCGGGGTGCTTTGAGAGCTTCCGAGTCAACCCCGCCGCTCATAGTACGTCCGGTGTTGGAGGCACAAATGTTATACGCTCTGGAAAGCCGGGTAATGGAATCCATCAGAAGCAACACATCATGGCCGCTTTCGACCATGCGCTTACACTTTTCGAAAACGATTTCTGCAAGACCAATGTGGTTTTCCGGTTTTTGATCGAATGTGGAAGCCACAACTTCACTGTTATCAACGTTGCGCTCCATTTCGGTAACTTCTTCGGGGCGCTCATCAACAAGCAGGATGACTACTTTGGCATTCGGATTATTCCGGTTAACCGCATTAGCAATTTTACGCAGAATCGTTGTCTTACCTGTCTTCGGTTGTGCGACGATTAATCCACGCTGACCCTGACCGATAGGTGCGAACAGGTCCATCACTCTGGTAGTAAATTCCGACTTTTCGTACTCGAGCTTATAACGGATGTCCGGATAAATCGGAAGGAGGCTTTCAAAGTCCTTGCGTTCATCCATGTTATCGGGGATGCAGCCATTAACGCCATCAACCCGAAGCAGAGCGAAATATCGTTCACCGACTTTTGGAGGTCGAATCACGCCAATTACGGAATCGCCCTGTTTGAGGCAAAATCGTTTGATTTGAGAGGGAGACACATAAATATCATCCGGACTTGCGGCGTAGTTGTAGTTGGATGATCGCAAAAATCCATACCCATCGGGCAGAATTTCCAGAGTGCCTTCATTAATTAAGTAGCCATTCAGCTGAGGTGTGATTTCATCCAGGCGTTCCTGTAGGGTTTCAGCATTGGATTCAGGCAATCTGCGAGAGGCGTGCTGTTTATTTTTGCCTTTGTTGTTGCCGTTGTCACTACCGCCCTGCTTGTCCTGGTGCTTCCTGGGTTGCTGATGACTCTGGTCTGTAGTTTTCTCGCTCACACCGTTATCTGAATTGTTTTTTTGATCAGCTTCTGAAGATTTGTGTTCCGAAGCTGATGGTTTCGACGATTGTGATTCTTGCCCGAACATCAACCGTGACTGAGCGCCGGCTTCCTGAGCCAGATCTCTGATTCGGTTGATCAGGGTTTGTTTACGCAACCCGGTCACCGGCTTCATGCCATTCTTTTTGGCAATAGCCTGCAGGTCTTTTAATGTTTTATTATGTAGCTGGTCCAATTGTTCGGGATCCAAACCAATTATTTGATCTTGGGGCATAGTTAAAAAATGAGCAATTACAGTGACCTACCTAAATCAATAAGATATTCAACAGGTGAGTCGCTCCATGACACTTCTAGTGGTTTAACAGTATGTTCCCCGGAGCGTTTAAAATTTGTCAATATTGGATGATTTACTGAAGATAGGCCTGCTGAGATGTTTATGCTTTTTCAGAAGCTCCTCATCCAATCCTTTACACAAGTGTAAAAGTAAAAACTTCCGGTAAAAATAACCAATTCTGATTTTAAACTTTTCAGCAGTCTATCTCGGGAATGTGGTTGATGTGGAAATCGTTCCACCGACTGATCTGTTAGCGGGGCTATTTCGTGTAACGCAGCCGCTCTTTCAAACTGCAACGGATGATAGTAGATTTTTCGGAAATCCGAAAATAAACTTAAGAAATCCTTATCGGCTTTATCTTTCATAACGCTTAAAACTACCGTGGCGTATGAAACGGAGCCGATTGTCTCCAGTTTTTTCTTCAACAGTTCAACAGCCGCAGTATTGTGAGCACCATCAAAATACCATGAATATTGTGGATGTAGCCTTTCGAATCGCCCTTTTAAAGTACTTCTTGCTTCGTTCAACAGATCCTTAACAGGCGCCATCTTAATTGAATATAACCCCGATAGATACTTTATCGCAACTTTTGCAATATAAATTCCCGGATCTAATTCATTTCCCAACTTCGCCTCCCCTTTATTCCTATCATGAAAACGGGTTTCTACGACTGCAGCCCCTTTATCATGGGCAACATGCTTAATTACGTTTTTGGGATCACCGGTAATATCTCCGATAATCACCGGGCGCTTGTTTTTGATGATGCCGGCTTTTTCTGCAGCAATTTCTTCTAATGTATCTCCAAGTACGGCCTGATGATCCAGTCCTATGCTGGTTATGATCGTCATGATCGGATCAACAATATTGGTGGCATCCAGCCTGCCTCCGAGCCCGGTTTCGACAACTGCAAAATCTACCTTTTGATCAGCAAAGTATCGAAAGGCGATTGCCGTTGTGAGTTCAAAAAAGGTGGGTTCGGCCTGTTCAATCGCATTACCGTATTGTTGAAATATCCGGGTCAACGAATCATCAGACATTGGAATGTCATTAACCACCCAGCGCTCATTTACTTTATGCAAATGAGGAGAAGTGTACAACCCCACGCTATATCCGCTTTTTTGGAGCACTTGTGAAATATAATGCGCTACCGTGCCTTTCCCGTTAGTACCGGCTATATGGATGACTTTAAGCTGGCGATGAGGGTTGCCAAGTTGTTCGCAAAGTCCGTTGATTCCTTGTAATCCCCAACTGGCTGCAGCGGTACCGGCAGTGGCAAACATGGGAATGCTATTCAAGTAGCGCTGTACATCCTGTACCGAATCGAAGCTTGTTTTTTCGTGCGTTGAATATTTCAAAAGGTTTCTATATTAGTCCCGGTCAAATCCCAAAAAGCTTATTTAAAAATAATTTTAGAAAGCCTCTAACTGAAGGTTTGACCTGCGTATTTTATCAAAAATAACCACTTTCATGAGCCGGTTCTATAAACATATCGTAAAACCCATATTATTTCAGTTTGATGCTGAAAAAATTCACCATCTTACCACAGATTTATCAAACCGGCCTATCATTGCGGATATGCTCAGTCAGATTGAATCCATTCCGGATGGCCGTAATTCGTTACTGACTTATGAATCCGACCAGCTGAAGGTTCCCAATCCGGTGGGACTTGCAGCCGGGTTCGATAAAAATGCGACATTAGCAGAGTTTTGTAACGCTCTTGGATTTGGATTCAGAGAAGTCGGTAGTATAACGGCAAAACCGTCTTCCGGCAACCCCAAACCCCGTTTGTTTCGCATTCCTGAAGATAACGGATTAATCAACCGGATGGGATTAAATAACGATGGCGCCGATATTATTCAAAAACGTATACAGTCAGCCTCGGATAAACCCGGCGTGAATATCGCCAAAACCCACGATCCGAAAATTGAAGGTCAGGCCGCCATTGATGATTACGTATATAGCTTCAATAAGCTTGCACCAGTGGCTCGTTATATCACCGTGAATGTCTCCTGCCCCAACACTGCAGAGGGTAAAACATTTGAATCACCCGAAACTTTGGAGGAGCTTCTGTCTGCCCTTTCTGCCGAACGTACCGACACAACTCCGCCTGTCTTCATCAAATTTTCTGCTGATCTTGACCAACGAACTCTGGCTCAACTTCTGCAGATAACAGAAGATCATAACGTGGACGGTTATGTATGTTGCAATACATCAACGGACAGAGCATCATTAGCTACTTCACCAAACCAGTTACATGATATAGGCAAAGGAGGTATCAGCGGGCGCCCGGTTCACCGAAAAAGCTGCGAAATGCTGAAGTTTATCCGCGAACAAACTCCTTCACCCCGAATTCTAACCGGAGTCGGTGGGATCAGCAGTGCAGAAGATGCACAGGAGTTGATTGCATCGGGAGCAGATCTGGTACAACTCTATACCGGTCTGGTTTACGAAGGCCCCGGATTAGTAAGGAGAATACAAAAAGGGCTGATCAGTTTAATGGAAAATTACGGGCTTAACTCCTATACAGAATTAAAGGAGTTTTTGCGATCAAATTAGTGTCTGTAAGAAAACGCCAATATCTGCGTTCCGCTCGTCCCAAAAATGCTCATGTACGGCACGCTATTTGGGACTTCGCGCGCCTTGATCTTGGCGTTTTCTTACGACACTACCTCTTTTTCAAAAGACACGAATTAGTTTAAATGGAAGAAGCTCGAACCGGTTAATCGTATTGAAGATCCATGGTAATGGTACACTTTGCCTTCATCTCCATCTCGTCGATGCGAGGCGGTGAAAGTTGCATGTATTCCAAAATCGCCTCCTCCAATTCTTCCATGAAGCCGAGCGGGTCGTCCTCTTCGGTATATACCACCTCAATTACATTGCCCTCCTCATCAAAGATAACCGTGATGTCAAACTCA
The DNA here is from genome assembly GCA_007135115.1 of Balneolales bacterium. GTDB lineage: Bacteria > Bacteroidota > Rhodothermia > Balneolales > Natronogracilivirgulaceae > SLJN01. Next base: position 10,687 of record SLJN01000055.1, on the reverse strand, counting down.
CCGGAAAGCATCATCTGGTTGACCGTATCCTGAAATTCGCTTTCCCGTAAAAATTGATCGGTGCCGCCCAGAACTTCCGGTTCACGATCGAGTTCTTCACACGAAGCATAGTCCAGTTCTTCCTCCCGGGCTTCGCTTTCCGGCTCTTCGGCCTCCTCTTCTTCAGGCTCAGGTTCATCGGGTTTGCCGATTTCGTCCTGGATACGCTCTAATCGCTCATTGAAGGTAAAATCAGAATAGTTTTCCTGAATATTTGCGACGACTACCCTAACGCTATCCCAATAAGCATTTTTATAGGGATCGTATTCTGATAAATCCGGTTCCGAAAAAGTGGTATCGGCCCATTGCTTCCAGTATTTCTCGTCGTCTTCTGAAAGCGTCTTATCGGTCGTATCTGCCAGTATGACCTTGGCCGAATCCCGCTTACTTTCCAGATTGGCTTTTTCTTTCTCCCACTCAGCTTGTTTCGAGTTTTTGGTTTTCTGAAGATCCGCAAATAACGTATCCTCCTTGGCTATATTGATGTATGCCATCGAAGCATGATACAATGCCAGCGGAGCTTGCTCTGAGTCAGGATAGTTGTAGGCAAACTGACGAAGTTCCTCGGCGTATTCCTGTGAGTAATGGTCTTCAAATTCCTCCTGCAACTCATCCCAGGCTTTTTGGGTAGTATCTTCTACAGCAGTATCGGCCAGAGCATCATCGGAGATTGGTATATCAAGGCGCTCTGATGCCCGCTGCGCGTACATGGAACCGGGATGCTCATCAATCAACCGTTCGGCATAATCGCGAGCCATCAGCGTATCATCCATGGAGAGATAAACCTCCGCCAAAGAATAAAGCGCCTGTTGCACAAGATCGGATTCCGGATAATTCTCGATAATACGCTCGTAGTTTGCTGCGGCGCTGTCGGGCATGTCCAATGACATGAAAAATACGTTTCCGATTTCGTAAGATGCCGAGGCCAGATCTTTTTGCATCTGTACCTGATCCTCTTCTTCAAAAGGAACGTCGGCGATATCTACGGTAACTTGCTGCATGGCCATCTCTTCATCGGCATCCTCCGGATCTACTATGACTTCATCCTCTTCAACTTCTTCTTCGGTATCGCCTTCCTGCACCGCCATACGCACCGCATCTCCACGCCTCCAATCGTCAACCAGCGGCCGGTTTCCCCAATATGCGGTAAACTGCTGACTTGCCCGATTTGACCGCTCTCTATCCAGATGGTTTAGAAACCCACTGTCGCCATGATCTTCGATTTCGTCGGTTTCTTCCAGATCCTGTTCATCTACCACGACATCGGTAGCGGTCTCCTGACCGCGCATTTCCTCTTCCATTTCGCGGATTTTTTCTTCACGAACCTCTTCGATGACAGCTTCGAACTCTTCATCATCAAGCGTACCAAGCCACAAGAGGCTATCCATGCGGGCAACTTCGGTTTTCAAATCCGCATAATCTCCGAAGGATTCCGCCATAAGTTCCACATCGAAGTCTTTCGGCATCTGTTCAATATCGGGCATGGCGGTAAGTGACGAGTCGTAATAAGCGGCGGCCATTTTATAATCAAGTAAATGATCCCGATATATTTCGGCCATGTTGTAATAAATTCTCGAATTAACACGGCGAGAAGGTGGATTTACTTCCTGGCGCAATGTTACTTCATAAAAATCGAGTGCTTCCTCGATATCACCGGCTTGATGCAAGGTGTTGGCTTTGTGAAATTCTATATCACCAAGATATTCAAAGAAGTTATCATTACGCGACATTTCGTGGAAATGATCGTATGCCTCCTGATGCAAGCCGGCATTTCTCATCATTTCACCCTTTTTCAGATTGGCGTAGTACAGAAGTTCAAATTCTTCGTTACGACGATCCATAGCTTGCTCAAAAGCCTGGATAGCATTGTTGTAGTCACCGAGAATTTCATGTACCTGGCCAAGCAGAAACCACCCGCGAAACCGAAGCTCCCGGTCGGAAATATCCTGCAAACCATCCTGAAGATAAACTTTTGCCTCTTCCCAATCTTCGGTATAGGTATAAAGTTGTGCTAAAACCAGTTTGGTTTCGGCTTCAATTTGCGAATCCCAGTCAAACTCTCCGGAATTCAAATGATTGTACAGATAACTGATGCCCGCTCCGTACTCCTCCATTTCCATGTAGATCTTACCGCGCCACATTATAGCATTTTGCCTGCGCGTCTCATCAATGGCATTGTTATAAATTTCATCAAAATTCTGCGCCCCGGAGTAAAAATCATGTTGATAATAGTAGGCTTTACCGATCAGCTCAACTGCGTTATCCACCCATCTTGAATCCTCATGCATATAGATGATATCAACCGCTCTTTCGATGGCTTCTTCGAAATCGCTCTGTGCTACCTCCGCCGGAGTCGGATGCACGCGAATGGGACGTTCCGGATTGTAATCGACTTCCTGATCTTCAACCTGTCGCACCCCTCGATCAAAATAGTTCTGAGCATTATAGTAGGTATTAAAATAGGCATTGAAATCCGTCCAGGCATTACGAACCGTACTGCAGGAAGAAATGCTCAGCGAAACTACCACTAAAAAAAGCAGCGGCATCTTGTTGAACCGCAATACGTTGAGTTTTTCAGTGGTCATTAATTAAAAAGCTTTTTGGACGAGTTAATAAAGTCAACCATCAACCGCATGATCGACGCAAGCGGCCCACAGGAATGCGGCTAAAATATATAAACGGTCAGATTATAGCTTTATTAACTATGTGTTATGTCTCGTCGGATTCATCAATGGTGCTGACCTTAACCATGTTTGTGGTACCGCGTTTGGAAACCGGTATACCTGTAGCAATTACTACCCGGTCATTGGTGGAAACGAGTCCTTCTTCAGACAGATAGTCTTCCATAAGCTTAACACTTTCGTCGGTATCAAAAATTTGATCCAGTTTAACCGGCGTTATGCCCCATACCAGATTTAGCTGTCGGCGAACGTCTTCACTTTCAGTAAAAGCAACCACGGGTACAATAGGCCGGTATTTCGCAATACGGCGAGCTGTGGTTCCTGAGTGCGTAATTACGGATATGGCTTTGGCATCAACCGAGTCGGCAATACTTATGCAGGAATAGCTGAGTGATTCAACAACCTGCTTTTCTTTCCATTCGGGTTTGTTATACTCCAGGTTTCGATAGATGATGGTTGCCCGCGATTCAACATTGCGACAGATTTTATCAAGCTGTTGTACGGCTTCTATCGGATATTTACCTGAGGCCGACTCCCCTGATAGCATTACTGCATCGGTGCCATCGAGAACGGCGTTGGCTACATCGGAGCTTTCTGCACGGGTTGGGCGCGGGTTGTTGATCATCGACTCCAGCATCTGTGTAGCCGTGATGACCGGTTTTCCAGCCTGCTTACATTTCCGGATAATTTCCTTTTGAATCAAGGGCACCCGTTCGCTGGCAATTTCAATTCCCAGATCACCCCGGGCGACCATCAGACCGTCGGCTTCTTCAATGATTTCTTCGATCTGGTTTAAAGCCTCCGGTTTCTCGAGTTTGGCGATCACCCCGGCATTACTTCCCCGTGCGCGAATCTTTGAAATGATTTCCTGAACGTCATCAGCATATCGAACGAATGATAACGCAACCAGATCTACACCCTCGGAAACCCCGAAGTCGAGATCTTTCACATCTTTTTCTGTGATGGATGAAATGGACAGCTTAACGTTCGGAAGATTCACACCTTTACGTGATTTGAGCAACCCACCCACTTCACATCGCGCCGTAATTTCGTTCTTCTCAATTTTGACGATTTTGAACTCTAGCAATCCATCATCCATCAGGATGGTATCGCCTTCGCGAGCATCTTTAAATAAATAGGGATAGTCGATCGGGACGATGTCATGGTTTCCGACTACATCTTCCGCAGTTAGATTCACATACTTACCGGCCTCAATTTGCTGGGCGCCGTCTTTCATTTGACCTACCCGGATTTTCGGTCCTTGCAGGTCCATCAGGATGGGCAAACTCACATTCATTTCATCAGCGACTTCTCTGAGAAGAGTGATCACTTTCTTGTGATCTTCGTGTGAGCCATGTGAAAAATTAAGGCGAGCTACATTCATCCCGCCGGCTATAAGCTGCTGAATTTTTTCTCTGGTATTAGAGCTTGGCCCTATGGTACAAACAATCTTAGTCTTACGATCGGAAAATGGCATAAATAGTGTCAGAAATTGAAAAATTACGCATCATCGGGTCTTCCGGAAAACTGACCCGTGTCAAATATTATCGAGACTCAAGTATAACAAAACACCTGACCCCGTTCTACTAAAAATTGAAGGCTCTATGCTCTGTAATATCACTGTATCAATAGAATCAGTAAAACCCCGCATTTTACTCAATTGTCGCAGTTAGGCATTTTGAAATATGTAATGGGTTTAATCCCTTTGTCGATAAGTTGAATTATTGAAAATTACAGATTTAAATTTGAAGACTTGTTCAAGCAACTTGCCTGCCATCTAAAAAACCTTAAATCTTTAATTTTCAATTTATTCAACCGAGGATATACTATCAGAAGTACAGTCATGGTTTTAATCAACTGCGACAGTTGTGATTTTATTAGTGTAAATGCGGGAACTACACCTGAATAAGGAAGTTCTTAATCTTGATTAAATTTTATCTGCGGACAGCGCTGTTACGGTCCGAAGCCGCGTTCATGGATTCGAGAATTACGGCAGGGAGTGGTTGCATAAATTCAGATCCGCCAAACGTGTACGGAGCACGATCCAACACATTCATCTCAGCTGCCGGAACAGGAAAATGCTGTGGAGTTCCTTCAGGTAATGCTCCCCAATCCTTTTCCTGGAAATTCCCCCAGCTTCTGGTATTGAAATAATGCATCCCTGCTGCGGTCACCATGGTTTCCATAATAAACTCATATCGCATAGCATCATAAACTTTCTCCCATCCACTGTTCACATCCAGTTCTTCCAGACCGCCTGATTCAGCACGGGTTTTGTTTACATAATTGTAGGAGTTGGATACCGTCTGTCTAGAGCCTTCGTATTCCTGAAGGATCGACTCGGCAATATACAGATCGAGTTCAGAAGGGTTGATAAACCGGATGTAGTCCATTTCACTGCGATTGAAGGCATAGTGAGATTTTAAATAACCCTCCCGACTAATCCCCGGAAACCCCGGATTGTCTGCAAATGTGATATACGGATCATCAACATCTTCATCAGCGTTGCTTTGTATTCTCAGGTCCGGATTTTGAATTTCTACAGGTGAACGCTCTTCAACCGAGCTGTTGAACCATTCATCTGCTTGTCCTGATTCATCATACAAACCAATTACTCCATATCCGGCCTTAACCCAATCGGGATCAGAAGCCAGTTGATGAATCCGGCTCCACCACTGATCGCCATCGTTTTCGATATAGAAAGATTCTTCGATACCATCTTCAGCGAGCTGTCGAATGCGTTCCCAATTAAGCTCGGTCCGCTCATCCCAATCGCGGGCATTTTGCACGAGAAACCTAGCCTCGAGTGTATTGATGAGTTTAACAAACTCGTCGCTGTCCAGCTCATTTCCGCCGAGCCACTCCGCCGGGATGGTGATGTCTTCGGTCTGAGCTTTAATTCGGGCACTTTCAAATTTCGTGGTGGCAAACTCCATCAATTGATCATAATCGCGAAAAGTGGCGGGAATTCGTATCTGTCCTGTTTCACGATCGATAACATCGGTGTCTTCATCGATTTGAATCGCCTGGTCGAATTGATTAGCAAGTGCAGCAAATGACAGGCCCTGAATAAAGTTTGCCCATGATCGCAGTCTCCATTCCTGAGCATCACTTTCGTAATCAAAGTTACCGTCATTGTGGTCAATTAATGCACGGTTGGCAACCGCAATGGTTTCATACAAAACATTCCAGGGGGAACTGACTATATGATGATAGGTGTAGTTTTGATCATTTTGAAACTCCTCTCTTGGAATTCTTGCCATATCGTACATACCATAAGTGGCATAGGGGCTGACAAACTCCATACTCATAACACTCATAGCCGGGCCGGGATAGTTTTTTTGAGTTGCATTCCACCAAGATTGGAACTGCTGACCCATAACCTCTTCCACTTCATCCATATTCTCATAGTCCCAGAAAAAGCCGCTTGGACCGGAAAGCTCGTCGTCAGCATCGAAGCAGGAGTTTAAAACAAAGGATATCAGTACGATTAACAGGACTTTAGTTAACTTCATTTCTCTTTCAAATCTTTTCACTCAATTCAGTAAATATAATCGGGGGTATTCTTTCACTAACTATATGAAGCAGACTGATTTCTGATTTTTTGCTTTAAAGCTTCCCCTGAAATATCAATCATTACCTCATACAACGATTAACATATACATAATCTTCTGAGCAAGGTTTTGCAAATATATTTTTAATCCAAAAGAAAAAGGCGGTGTGACCTAAAAGATCACACCGCCTTCATAATTAACCTGCAGTTGCTTTTAACGAATTTTCATCGTCAGTCGGCTTCTGCTTCAAAGTTAGTTGTTCGATCTCTGGTTACATCTTCGTAACTCACACTGGATGGTGAGAATGAATAATCATCAGAAGTCGGTGTAATCGTGTAGTCTTCTTCAGGTGAAACTCTGAAGAGATAGCTACCATCTTCACCGGTTTCTACAGTTTCATCCGTACCAAAACCAGAACTGATTTCGACTTCAACACCCGCTACAGGATCTCCTGTATCGGCGTCGGTGATAACTCCATCAAGGTTAACAACAGGAGAAGCTTCGAAATCGGCGGTTTCATCATCACCAATTTCATCAAATGTAGCTTCTTCCGGATCGAAGACAAAGTTATCAGCAGTAGGGATTACGGCATAATCGACGTATGGCTTAACGGCAACCTGGTAGTCTCCATCAGCATTCGGAGTTACGGTGGCGAATTCAGCCGGATCATCACCGGAAACATCGTAGATAGTTACGGTTACGCCATCCCATGGGTTTTCACCATTATCATTTTCGAAGATACCGGGTCCGGCGTCCTCTTCGGTGATGTTACCACTGATGGTTACCGGGTCGAGTCCGGTGAAGCTAATGTCAGTCTGAGCTTCTGCAACCTCAGCAAATACAGCTGATTCAGGATCGAAGAAGTAGAGTACGGTATCATTAGCTACGTGTGATTCAGCGGACTGCTCACCATTGCCATTTTCATCAGGGATACCCGGATCGAGAGGTGTGATGCTGTAATCGCCACCGGCAGGTACCGAGAAAAAGAAGTTACCGTCTTCATCAGTAGCAGTTTCTCCGGAAGCAGAACCTCCCAAGGCTACTCCAATGTCGCTGATAGCTTCGTCGTCTTCATCCTCGATATTACCGCTGAGTTCCACTTCCTTTTCCACTTCAAGTGTAAAGGTGTCGTGGTTTTCTTCAGGGTCAACATCTCCACCTTCTACCAATTGAACTGTGATGGAGAAAGACTCACCCTGATCGATATTATCAGCATTTACTGTAATAGGTAACACCGTTGATACGGTATCCTGAGAAATGGTTATGCTTTCGCCGTCCAGATCAAATTGATCGCTGTCGGCATCAGTTTCAACCAGTTCAAAGTTAACCGTCAGGTCGCTTTGGGCATTGCCTTCTGCGCTGATGAGGTTAACCGTGGCACCAAATACTTCGGCATCCTGTGATGCTGCATTGATCGTGTGAGTAGCACTCACGGGATCAAACTCAGCGAGATCCGGACCTTCATAAACGTGCTCACGTTCTTCAAACAAGCCGTCGCAGGAGGCCAGAAAAAATCCGGCCACCGCAAAAACGCTTAATAGTTTGGTAATTCTCATAGTGATTTCTGCTTTCAAAAATTAATAATCCGGGTTTTGTTCAATTACTCCATCACTAAGCTGAACCTGTGAGTCAGAGATAGGAGCAAGTATTCTGCGATCTTCGTAGCTAACCGGGCTATTTGGGGAGTTAGCCGACTTGGGAATATCCATTCCTCGTCGCTTGAGGTCGAACCAGCGGTGACCTTCAAAAGCAAGTTCAAGTCGACGCTCTGTCATAATCGCATCAATCAGATCATTACCCGAGACATCAAGAGCAGAAGCAGAACGGGAAGCTCTGAGTTCGTTCAAAACATCAAGAGCTTCGCTGTCATTATCCATTTCAGCATGAGCTTCAGCTTTGATCAGCATCATCTCAGCATATCGAAGAACGGGAGTGTTATCGGTCCACACATCATTCCACTGATTATACTTGGTAGTGAAATAATAGCCGCTACCATCATCAAATGGAAAATGGGCAAGTCGCTCATCACTATCTTCAAACAGGGCCACGAAGTCTTCCGCTGGCACATTGGCATGCCATTGTGCCGGAAGCAGGTACGGGCTCAGAGCATCATTCACACCAAGGGATTCATCCTGGTTTTGAATGGATACTTCAAACAGCGCTTCCGGATTTGGATTTCCGGCATACATTTCAGCGACATCTGAACCTTCAGCCAAACCGGCGCCGACATCAGCGGCAGCATCCATGGCTTGTGCAGCATAGTCTGCAGCACTGCTGTAATCCTGCTCGAACAGAGCTACGCGGGCTGAAAGTCCCAGAGCTGCGGCATAGTTGCCATAGAAAGAAGCGCTGCTTCCACTTTGTCCGTTTTCAGCGAGAAGCTCTCGTGCCTCTTGAAGATCATCATTGATTTGAGAGTATACTTCAGAAACCGAAGCTCTTTCCTGAAACTCAGCGCCCGGCACATCTTCTACCGGCTCGGTGCGCAAGATGACGCCACGATCCCAACCTTCAACTTCCATACCCGGCTCATACCCGAAGGTCTTCACGAGATCATGGTACATAAGTGCCCGCATGAAGTACATCTCACCCAAGATGCGATCCCGATCGGATTCATCTTCGGCTATCTCATCGAGATTGATTTCAGGGATGTATTTCAATACCAGGTTGGCATCATTGATAGCCTCATAATACGGCTGCCACATGGGACTCAGGTGACCACCGGTAGAAGCGGTATTGTTGGTACGGGACTGGTGACGGCTGGCACCCGGACGAAGCCGACCATTATCGGCCAGCAAGTCCGGCACAATAGCCATCACGTTTCCGTAAGCACCCCACCGGTATAAGTGAGCATTAACCCCTTTGGAAACTTGTTCCAAACTTTCAAAATCCTCTGTCACCACTTCTGGTGAGACGGATTGAGCAGGTTCTACCTCAAGCAGGTCGCAGGAATTAAGTACCATTCCCAAAACAACCAGTAAGCTGCTCAGAGTCATTAATTTTTTCATAATACAATTTCGTTTTCAGATTCTCTGGTAATGATAGGTTCTGATCAGAAGTCTACCTGAATACCACCGGAAAGTGTTTGAGGCTGTGGATAAAAAGCATTAGAAGTACCCACAATCTCAGGATCCATTCCCGGGTATTCGGTCCAGGTTACAAGGTTGGTACCCTGACCATAAACTGTAATTCCACCAATGCCAAGTTGCTGGTTTACTGCATCAGGCAGTGTATAGCTAAGTCGAACATCTTTTAACCGGATGTAAGAAGCATCGGCTAAATTTCGGCTGGAAGATGCTCTGAATTCCTCATCACCAGGATGGTTACCTTCCGGATACAATTTGGCAATATCGGTTACATCACCGGGCTGCTGCCAGCGATCCAGCATATTGCGAGTCATATTTCCTGTAAACTGAGGTGTTTCAAGGAAAAAAGCCTGCTGTTGCAGGAAGGTATCAGAGCCCATATCAAACTGGAAGAAAACGTCCAGAGATAGCCCTCCATAGGAGAAGGTGTTATTAATACCACCATAATAATCTGAAAAGGAACTTCCCTGAATTTCAGCATCCCCTACGGGTGAAGGGTTGTAGGTAATATTACCATCGGCATCATACCACATGGAACGCCCTGTAGATGGGTTTACACCGGCAAACGTCGGGTAGTAATACGTAGCGATAGGCTCACCTACGAAGTAGTCGAAATCCAAGTGGTCCTGATCACCGATAAGTGAAGTAATTTCATTATTGAGGAAAGTAACGTTGAAATCTGTTGTCCACTGGAACAAGCCACGATCAACATTTACGGAGCTGATTTCAAACTCAATTCCCTCATTACGAACGGAACCTACGTTATCGGTGAACTCTTCGTAGCCTGAATCCCAAGGTAAGCTAACATCGAGCAACAGGTCTTCGTTATCGGTTCGGAATACATTAATATCACCAAAAATTCTTCCTTCGAAGAGCTGATAATCGAGTCCGATGTTAATCTCACGGGATGACTCCCATCCAAGACTTGGGTTTGCAAGCTGTGAAGGACGCAGTACCGGATCACCCTGATAAGAAGTAGGAGCGCCGAACAGACCACGAGCGGCAAAGTTTCCGATATCAGCATTTCCGGTAGTACCGTAGCTTACTCTCGGCTGAAGTTGATCGAGAAAATCAATGTCCGAGAGTAAGTCAGCCGTCAAGTCATAACCAATAGATCCGGAGTAGAAAACACCCCACTGATTATCAGCACCGAATCTTGAAGAGCCATCGTATCGCACACTTGCGGTAGCAAACAGTCGCTCATCGAAATTGTACTGTACACGACTGAATATACCGGCAATACGGTATTGTGTCTGAAACCCTGCTCCACTGGTAATATTGGCGGCAGAGTTAACGGTGCGGAAAAGTCCGGAAGGATAACCTTGCG
>SLJN01000044.1 GCA_007135115.1 Balneolales bacterium | reverse complement strand
AATAGTCGATGTCATCCCCTTCACCGGCAAAAATTAATCGGGCACCAGCATGCTCCGCAACAACTTCGGGCCATGTCTGAAGCATTTGTTCATGACCTTTATAGCGCTCGGTTGAAGCCATGCGGCCTACCATCAAAATCAATGGCGTATCGGCTTCTTTTCTGGGATAATTTTTAAAGATATCCGGATTCATACCGGGATAATACGCCTGGCGAACATCTCCTTTTAACTCCATTTTGGATATCCGGCCTTCGGTGAATTTGCTGTTACAGATCACATAATCCGCTTTATTCAACAGGCGATAACTTTCAATCGGTAACTGGTAATCCAATTCTATCCCGTGCAGCATTACAGCCACCTTTGCTTTTACCTTTTCATCTGAAATGGATTTGAGCAGGTTCATGTGGGAAAACAGCATTAATCCTTCTTTACGGGCATGTTCTCTGACAACCGTTGTAAAAGCAATCTTGGATCTGATTCTGCTAAACCATCCGCCCTGCGGATTATAAACCACTTCCTGAAAAGCAAGGTCATGCTTGTTCATGATCGAGCGGAGGTGTTCGCTGACTCTTTGGATACCTCCGGTATTTCCCCTACTTGTTCCGAATAAAATCAAAAGAAATCGTTTGATGATGTGACCATATCCATATAAGCAAACCGGAAAGAAGATACAAGGGTAAGATTCTCAGCCAGGCTGTGCTGTAAAATATGAAATGAGTTTGGGTAAACCCGAATATAAGCGCATAATGTGAAACCAGCCAAGCCGGTGCATATCGATAGATACGGGTGTAGGTATTCCAAACAAAGATGAGCAGGGAGCCCAGTAGAAACGCAGCCGGAATGCCTGCCCAGCCCCAGTGCCAGTACATCTCCCCAAGCCAACCGGTTGGGTGGGTTCGGCGCAGATCGTCCTGATCCGCAATAAATGTGGCAAAGGCCTCTTCACCGGGACGATAAGCCGGTTTCTCCGCCCATAACATGCGAGGGATGGCAACCGTACCGGTTTCCTGAAGAAGTTTTCGGGTTGATCTTCGCTCCACCTCGTCCGGTACTTTTTCGATAATCCGGGCGGTCATCGCCGATTCCGCTCGCACCCGTTCTATGGTATTTCCGGTGAATTCGAGATAATGAGAGAAAAAATAGCGCGGCGATTCCGCCAAAACTGACGTTTCAGCCTGTTGAGCTTCATCCAATCCGTTTACATAAGAGGCGGCAGAGCGGTAACTGTTGTGAAGCGGAGAGAAAATCAGGATAAAAACGACCATCAGCAGTAAAAACTCACGGTTTCGGATCCTGCGGTAGCTGGTGGTGATAATCAAAGCGATCATCAACATAAACCAGACGGCCCATTCCCGGTAGCCTATGTGGATGATGAAGCTTAATTCCACCAAAATGATGATCAGAGGAATGGCTTTCAGGTTCCGAACGAGAAGTTGCCAAACCAGCAATCCGCCAATGAGCCACCCGGCAAAACTCAGGAAATAAAGGGAAGGTGGGGTCAGAAACCGGATCTGTTCATATTGCCACTCCGGAAGTGAAATGAGACGAATAAGTACCAATACCAAATAAAGACCCATCGCCAGGATGCCCGGCAGTGATTTTAAGGGAAGTTTCCACCTGTGGTCGCAATCGGATGGAACAGTTTGAACTCTGAAAAAGGCAAAGGGCAGTAATAATGCGCCGATCAACAGGAAATATTGAAGGTAGCCGGACCAGCTCAGAAAAGTATCCTCGGTCGTCGTTGCTCCTCTGATCAGAAAAAAGACGACGTAGATCAGCAGGGTTACCCAAATCAGCCACCCGGCCGGGTGAAGCCAGTTTCTAATGTTCAGGCGATCTGCGGGTGGATATGTTGAAAAAACTGAACGCACTTTTCGGCGTAGGTTTGAGGTGTAAACTGTGCGATCGTTTGACGAGCTTCCCTGCCCATTTTAAATCTCAGATCGGGGTCTCCGCTTAGAATCAGCAATTTTTCGGTTAACTCCTGCTGGTCCCATGGATCGAATAAGAATCCGTTTTGCCCATCCCAGACCAGATCAAAGCTGCATCCGCACATGTTGGATACCAATACCGGCATTCCGGATGCCATAGCCTCATTCACGACTAGCCCCCAGGGTTCACTCGTACTGGGCAATACAAAAACTGAGCAGCCTTCATACATTTTGCGAACGTCATCCGGTTGAAGTATTCCTGTAAACACAATGCCGGGAATCTGTTGCTCCGCTACCATTTCTTCGAGTCTTTCCCGCTCCGGTCCGTCCCCTACCAAATAAAGCGGATGCAATTCTTCGGTGGGCAGTTGACTCTGCCTGCGATACTCGGCATAAGAATGGATCAAAAATTCCAGGTTTTTGATATCCAGAAAGCGGCCGATATATAAAAATCCGCTTCGCCGATCATCTTCAGCCTCATCGGTTTGATAGAATTGATTGTCAACCACATTGCCAACCACACCGATTAAATCCTCCGGCAAACCAAGTTGAGTGAGGTAAGATTTGTGGGGCATTCCGGCGACAATGGCACCATCATATAATCCCAGAATGGCTTTTTTTATCTGCTCTTTCCAAAAAATGCGTTTGTGATCAAACCGCGTACTCTCCGACCACAGTACCAATCGGGGATGAAATTTCTTCTTAATCTTTCGCAGCCGGGAATACATGAAAGGCTCAAAATAGCCGGCACCGTTAACAAAGATTTCCGGGCGGATGTCTCCTATTACATCAACCAGTTGACGGGAGGCTTTACGAGTAATGGCCGCATCCAAAACCTGATCTTCATAGATAGATTGATGAGTAAAAGCGAAGTTTTGTTCTTCCCGCTTCCAGTAGTGATCGTCAATATTGGTTGCTTCAATCACATGAAGATCAATGCCGGGCTGTTGAGCCAGCGCATTCATTCGGGCAAAATGGTATGGCCCCATTGTTAGCCAATAATAGAGGATTTTCATGCTTCAATCCTGGTTTCTTTGCCACGTATCAAAAAGTGATAAATGACCAGCAGTCCTAAGAATGCATAGGAATAAATGATTAAGTCCACAAGAGAACGCACGCCCCCTACGAGAGCCAATGTGCCAATTGCATAAAGGGCCACGCCAATAATTCCCAAGGGTTGATGCAACATTCTGGAAAGCGTTCCGGCCAGTAATCCATATAAAATACCTACAATGATAATCATCGTAAGGCCCATACTGGCATACGCTTCCCCTACCACAGTAGTAGTTAGAGCAACACCTTGCTCGCCTACCATTCTTGCAATATTAAACCCGGGACTTGTAGGCTTATCTTCCCAAAAATACCGTGGAATAGGTCGGGCAAAAGCCCAAACCAGATATTGGGTACCCGAATATTCGTATCTTTCGGGTACATATTCGATCATTTGAGCGATTCGCAGGAAATTATCATCAACCTGAATTTCATCGAATTCACCGTACTCATATTCGGTGAACATCTCTTCATAGCCAACATTCCGGAATGTTAGCTGCATATCCATGAGGACGAGTATTGCAAACCCCAAAAGACCGGTTATCACAAAGTGCTTTAAGCGGAGGTCGTGGCGCTTGGCAACCAAGTAGGTAATGATGCCCATTCCGGAAAGGAAGCCGGTCAGACGCCGTCCGCCACCTTGAAACTCAAAAGCTCCGAAGAATAACGTCAGGGCAATAGCCAGGAAAACTTTAGAATTGAATTTACCCTCTTTGTAGATGATCAGCGCCGTCAATGCGGGTAGCACATACCCGAAATACTTCATGTGCTCGAAGATCGCACCGAATCCTCCGCCGGCGCCTCGTGCCCATGGAGCGGCAAACCTCGGGCGGGAAAGCCCCTCGATCATGTAGGCAAAATCGTAATAAGCTCCGCGGTAAAACGGAAATAATCCTATCAGAAAACAGATCACGAGGATGATTATCAGCATTCTGCTGTCGATATCAATGCGGGAAGCGTCTTTAACCAGTGCCGGCAAGCGGAACTGATAATTTGCAAAAACCTGAACTACAAGAACAAAAGCCGCAATGTAGATAAAAGCGTATTGCACGCTGTGCACAGGAAGATCAATCAGCGAGATACGATCCTGAATGATGTCCAGAATAGCCCAATAGATAAAACTAGTGGACAGCAAAACATCCGCCCGGAAAAATGACTTGATGCCTCCTTTTATAATTTGTTCCAGCGGATGAACAAGAATAGCAGCCGATAACACATAAGCGTAGTGAACATAATTAACGGCAAAAATATCAGTGGACAGGCCTGTTCCGGGATCAATAGTGAACATGGCATAGAGGATAAACAGAAACAGACTTACCGGAGCGGCAACATTGGTTTGAAATGCCGTTTGATGTGCACCTGCAGCCGAAACGTTGCCACTTTTTGGAGTAGCAGGCCAGTTATTGGGATATGTCCATCCTTGTGGCTGCACCTAAAGGCTACTCCTTCTTTATTGAAAAAGTCGATAAATCGAAACGAAGGAAAGGACCAGCGTGGGCACGGTTATCAGAAAGTTGATATCGGCGATGGGGTCAAAAAACGGCCTGTTGAGGATACCTCGACCTTCTACAATAACGATATCCCCGGGTTCAAGTGTCTCAAAGGGTCCACCCTGACGATATTCTTCCCGAAAGTTGTGGGAGGTCCAGGATCGATGAATTTCTTCGCTGTAAAACGGCGGTGCTCCGGTTGAATCAACCCTTAAAATTCGGATTTGGCTTTGCCGGATACGGCGGGGGTCGAGTCCGGCATAGAATACGAGAAGTTCCAGATAGTCCGTATCTGTCGGAACTTCATAGATATCAACATTACCGCTTGGAGCCGAAGAGCTTCCGCCTCCACCTGATCCGCCTCCTCCAAACTGAACGCCATCTGTTCCGGAACCACCTCCGCCAAGCATTCGTCCACTTCCAATCCTGCCGGGAGGCGTAGAACGGATTAAGGTGATTCGCATGCCTTCTTCATTATCCCGCAAGAAAGAACGGCCGCCGTATCGGGATTCATCGGAGCCACCTATGACTGACCCGTAACCATAATCCTGTCCCTGAGCATGTAACTGCTGGCATGTAGCCAGGCTCATTCCCCAGACCAGTAATACAGCAGCGGATAATTTAAGTATTAAGCTTATCCCAAAGAGATGGTTCCCTTGGAGTTCCGTTCTTGTATTCGGCACTGCGATTTCCGTAATAATTGTAGTTGTTGTAGTAATTGTAGTCGGAGATAAAACTCTTCTGGTGGATGTTGTTCAGTAGAATCCCCATAACCTTATGCGCATTGAAGTGCATCATATTCAATGCGGAAATGAGCTCCTTCTTGCGGGTTTTGCCCGCGTTAACGACCACCAGACTCATATCCACGATATCTGTTACACTTGTGGCATCGACTACAGAGTTCATAGGAGGTGAGTCGATAATGACGTAGTCGTATTCTGCGATGCATTTATCATAGAAGGACCGGAACATTTCAGATCCTACAATTTCGGAAGGGTTGGGAACCTGGCTTCCGGCAGGAACTACCGCTAAATTTTCCGCAATCGTGGGGTAAATAACTTCATCGTAGTCGGCATTGCCGATAATATAATCGCTTAAGCCCGGTGTACCCGTAATCCCGAAAAACACATCTAAATTCGGTCTGCGCAAGTCCGCATCGATCAGAAGTACTTGTTTTCCGCTTTGGGCAAGAACGGCTCCGAGATTGGATGTCGTTACCGATTTTCCTTCCTGAGGATTGGAGCTGGTAATCAGCACGGATTTATTCTTTTTATCCGGCATGCTGAATAGAAAATTAGACCTAAGTCGCCGGTACATCTCCGATATACCCGATAGCGGTCTTAGAACTGATATCAGGGAGGTCGATATAAATGCCCCTTTGTATTCCAAAAAGGTTTTGTTGTTCAACTCTTTTTGGATGATCGGTTTCATCGACGGTATAGCGCCGGTTAGCCCGACCGGTAGTTCGCGTAAATCATCATCCGACTTTATACGGTCGTCGATTCGATCATAACCGACAATAAGCAGTACGGCTATAGCTATCCCGAAAAAGCTACCCTGGAAAACACCTGTTGATGCTTGCGTGTTAATCGGATTGTTATTGGGTTGCGCATAATCCAATACATTCACGTAACCGCCTTCACTTGCCAGAGCAAGCTCCATTTCCTGTTGTTTGCTGTAGAAGCTAAACAACGATTCAAAATGCCGATCCCTGCTTCGTTTAAGTTTTTCGAACTCCAGCTCCTGATATGGAATTTCATCCATCTGAGCGGTATAATCTTCTATCTGTTCCTCAATGCGGTTTATTTTTGCAGGAAGGGCGGAGTTTTCGTTTTCCAGCTCAATTTTGCGAGCGTTCAAGCGCACGTATTCGTTGGCGACGTTGCCATCCGTTGTAGCAAGTAATGGGGGGCTATCCAACTTATCACTAAGCAGCTCTCTGTATTTTTCCCGGTAGTTTTCGAGTCGATTTTCGAGTACACCGAGTCTTGGATTGGATTCTGCATCCGAACCCGTGGTAGGATCATTGATCAACTCTTCTTTTTCCAGCTCGAGATCGGCAATCTCAGCCGAATAGTATTGCATCAGATTGTCTGTAGCATTGAGCAAGTAATCGGCTTCTTGCTGGCGACTGGCTTCCAGTGTTGAGTCAATAGATCGAATCTGCTCCTGATTCGACAACATCTGCAGGCGCGCCTGATCCTTCTCCTGCCGCAGGTTGGCAATTTGATTAATCGTTGCCTCACTGCTTACATCATACTGAGAGTAACCGTGTTCCCGGTAAAAGTCGAATAGTTCAACTTCAGATCGCATAAGCGAATCCTGGGTATCCCCGATACGCTCATCAAGAAAATCTTTGGTATCGCGGATCTGTCTTACACTTTGATCTACATTAAATTGTTCGTAGGTATTCGCATATACATTAGCAACCCTGGAGGCTTCATCCGGATTATTTCTGACCGCCCTAAAATAGATTATGTTATCTTTATCCCCGCCTTCCGAAAAACTGATCGCCCTTCGCGCGCGATTAGCCACCTGATTTACCGTGGCCAGATCTCCACCTGCTTGAAGGATACTGAGGGTGTCTGATTTATCTGAATCATGGAAAGATTCTAAAAGATTTTCAGCTACTTTTTGAGCAAGCTGATCAGAACGCAGGATATACATTTCATTTTCATACCCGTACGTTGCTCCCGGAACTCCCAACAGGGATACGGCTCTATTGGTAGGTGAGCCATCCAACATTACGGTTGCCGTTGAGCGAAATCGCTCCTCTACCTGTAAAACTTCATTGTATTTATAGGCTCCACCGATAATGGCAAACAGGACGACCAGCCACCACCTACGTTTAACCAGCCACCAATAGCGCTGGAACTTTTCATAGGCGCTGGGTTCCTGCTGCTGTTGCATTGGTGCAGGATGACCTTGGCCATTGCCATTTGGATGCATCATGAAGCCTCCTAAACAGGTTGTCGATCACTGATCTTAGACCTAAAATAATCGAGTGTCGTTTTTAAACCCTCGCTGCGGTTCTCTTTTGCTTTCCAACCCAGAACTTTTTCAGCAAGTGAGGTGTCCGGCTGACGGACTTTCGGGTCGTCTATAGGAAGATCTTTAAACACGATTTTACTACTGCTACCCGTGAGATTTACGATCTCCCTTGCAAACTCCAATATTGAAATTTCTTCGGGGTTGCCGATGTTGACAGGTTCAATATAATCAGAGTTGGCTAAACGGTAAATGCCTTCAATAAGATCATCCACATAACAAAATGATCGCGTTTGTGAGCCATCTCCGTATATCGTAATATCTTCTCCGCGAAGAGCCTGACTCATAAACGTCGGTAATGCACGCCCGTCATCTATTCGCATGCGCGGGCCATAGGTATTAAAAATTCTTACAATCCTGGTGTCGAGGTTGTGGTAGCGATGGTAGGCCATAACCAACGCCTCTGCAAAACGTTTTGCTTCATCATACACCCCTCGGACCCCAATCGGATTTACATTTCCCCAGTAGGACTCCGGTTGAGGGTGAATCTGGGGATCTCCATAAACCTCACTGGTTGATGCCAGTAAAAATCGAGCTTCTTTTTCTTTAGCCAACCCCAAAGCCTTATGCGTGCCGAGTGATCCCACTTTAAGAGTTTGAATCGGCATTTCGAGGTAGTCAACCGGAGACGCCGGTGAGGCAAAATGCAAAATGATGTCTAACTCCCCGCCTACATGCAGATACTCGGTGACATCATACTTAATAAATTCGAATCGCTCGTGCCCGATGAGATGCTGTATGTTCTCGGCCCGCCCCGTGGACAAGTTGTCCATACAGATAACATGATATCCTTCTTTAACAAAACGATCGCACAGGTGTGATCCGAGAAAACCGGCTCCTCCGGTTATTAAGGCACGTTCAGGCATGTATTTTTTTATCTGTATTAACGGACTCTCTGCCTACGCTGAAGTAGATAAGTCCATGCTTTTTAGCTTCTTTAAGATCATAAAGGTTACGACCATCAAAAATAACCGGAGTTTTCATCAGTTCGGAGAACCTGGTAAAACTCGGTCTTCGAAACTCATTCCATTCGGTACAAATAACGAGAGCATCCGAATTGTGAAGAACCTCGCCCTGATCTTCGCAAAACTCAATTTGATTACTGTCTTCACCGAAGGCCTCTTTGAATGTTTCTATTGCTTCGGGATCATAGGCTTTAACTGATGCTCCCATATCAAGGAGGGCGCGAATTATGTAGAGTGACGGCGCTTCACGGATGTCATCGGTCTCAGGCTTAAACGACAGCCCCCAAATACCAAATGTTTTTCCTTTAATGCCATCAGCTTCATAGTAGGATTTAATTTTTTCAACTATAGAAAGTTTCTGACGGTTATTTACAGCTATAACTGATTTGAGAATATTGAAATCATACTCGTGTTGATCGGCTGTGTAATCCAGGGCCTGAACATCTTTCGGAAAGCAGCTTCCCCCATAACCTATACCGGCAAAGAGGAATCTTTTACCAATTCTGGAATCCGTTCCGATGCCGCGGCGAATGTCATCAATATTGGCGCCGACACGTTCGCAAACATTGGCAATTTCATTCATGAAAGAAATCTTGGTTGCCAGGAAGGAGTTAGCGGCGTATTTGGTCAACTCCGAACTTCTTTCATCCATAGCGATAATAGGATTACCACTGCGAACAAATGGGTCGTAAAGAGACTTCATAATTTCCAGGGCACGTTCACTGGAACTTCCAATGATGACCCTTTCAGGCTTGAGAAAGTCATCAACAGCGGCGCCTTCACGCAAAAATTCCGGATTGGATACTACGTCAAACTCCTGAGAAGTGCCGGCTTCAATGGTCATGCGTACTTTATCAGCCGTACCTACGGGAACTGTACTCTTGTTTACAATGACCTTGTAATCTTCCAGCATGGGAGCGATCTGTGCGGCCACATCTAATACAAAACTGAGATCTGCCTGGCCATCCGCACCAGGAGGGGTCGGCAAACACAGAAAAATAACTTCTGCCTGCTTAACGGCACTTTCAAGATCATCCGTAAAAGAGAGTCGTTTTTCTCTTATTGAGCGATGGAACAGTGTGTCCAGCCCGGGTTCATAAATCGGGATC
The DNA here is from genome assembly GCA_007135115.1 of Balneolales bacterium. GTDB lineage: Bacteria > Bacteroidota > Rhodothermia > Balneolales > Natronogracilivirgulaceae > SLJN01. The sequence goes on along the minus strand of SLJN01000044.1, from coordinate 32,174 downwards.
TCCCCGTTTTTTAATGCCTTTAGTTTCTCCGGGTTATTATCAACACATGTAACTTCATTACCAGAGTCTGCAAAGCAGGTTCCGCTCACCAGGCCAACATATCCGGTACCAATAACAGCTAATTTCATAATCTGAAGTTTTTAACGCTCAATATTTTTGATTTCAAGTTCAAGCTTACCAGCCGGGACATCAACTTCAACAACTTCACCAACTTCTTTTCCCATGAGGGAGCTGCCGATCGGAGAATCGACAGAAATTTTTCCCTGGCTGAAATCGGCTTCATCCTTGGAAACCAGGGTGTAGGACATCTCTTTTTTTGTTTTATGGTTCAACACGGTAACCGTTGAAAGCACGTACACTTTCGAGTCATCCATATTTTTTTCATCCAACACCCGCGAGTTTGCCAGTGTGTTTTCCAACTCGGCGATTCGCTTTTCAAGATGCCCCTGCTCTTCTTTAGCGGCATCGTATTCTGCATTTTCACTCAAGTCACCATGAGAACGAGCTTCTTCAATTTTTTCAGCTACTTCTCGTCGCCCCCTGCTCGTCAGATCTTTCAATTCATCTTTAAGTTTCTGATAGCCCTCAGGAGATAAGTAATTTTTTTTCACGACCTACTCTGTTTCGATTTAATTGATTTGTGTTCAAACTCAGATCAGGCACCATTCCGGTGATGGTACCCTGCCAGATGGCTAACAGGAACGTTAGATTCGAGGTTATCTTGTTTCCTGATCTTATCTGCCTTCTGAGTGAGTATACCGGGTTCTTCTTTTTTGATCCCTACCATGTGTGAGTAGAGCACGGAATCCCGGTTCTGGATTTTAATAGAGTAAGTTACGGCAATTATTAAAAACAGACCAAATAAGATGCCGTATGTAAAGAAAAACAGCGTTATGTTGGTGATGTTACTCAACAGAATAGCTATAGATATCATCACAACTGATGCAGCAGACAGGCTTAGTACGGCAGCACCGGGACCTTTAAAATAGCGCTGCAACATATGATGCAGGTGATTGTTGTCCGACTCAAAAGGATTTTGCCCATGCTTAACCCGGCGTATTATCGCAAAAATAGTATCAGAAAGGGGAATACTTAGTAGAAGTGCCAATGAAAGTGCATGCATCCAATGGGTGGCATGCACCCCGAGAACAATTATTGCTACAGAGACGATAAACCCACTGAACATACTGCCAGTATCTCCCATGAACAGCGAAGCCGGTGGCCGGTTAAACCACAGAAAGCCAAGCATTGCGGCTGCAAGGGGAATGATGAACGGAAAAACATCAACTACCCCCCAGCTGACCGAAATGGCTGTGATGCCGAAAATTACGGTCATGATCAGGCTTCCGGCCAGTGAATCTATTCCATCAACCAAGTTTACCGTATTACAGCCTGAGACCATCCACAGACCAAGCACTCCATAAATGGCAAGTCTGCCTGCCAGGGGCGTTTCCGAATAACTGATATGCTGAGCAACAAACTGAGTTTCCAAGCCATACAACACAATCGCAGCAGCCACCAACTGAATAATGAACTTTGGCTTGAAACTCATTCCAAAGACATCATCATAGACCCCGGAAATAGCGATCAGCCCGGCTGCAGCAGCGAAATAATAGGTAAAACCGGTCATACCGGGTGACATATATTCCATCATGGAAGGAATTAAGATCGCACCTCCCAGCATCGTTGCGCTCACCAAGGCAAGCCCACCGGTGGATGGAACCGGGCGTTTATGCAATTTCCGGATGTTATCGGGATAATCCCTAAAAATTGCATTGTTACCCATTCTACGTGCTATATTGGATAACAATAATGCCAGTAAAAACGTAATGCTGCCCGCTATAAGCAACAGACCTGTAAAATTCATGTAATGACTGTCGTAAAACGATCCACGAAGGAAATTTTAAATCAAAATCTTGCTCGCGAAAAGCCTGAGTTACTCCGCCAAACCTCAGTTTGGTTACATGACATCAGAAGCATGTACAACGTGGGGTCAGCTTTTCGGACAAGTGACGCATTTGGCGTCGGTAATGTTCAGTTATCAGGGTATACTCCTAAACCACCGAGGGCTGAAATCAGTAAAACTGCGCTGGGTGCGGAAAAATCCATGAATTGGAATCACTTTACCAACGGACCAGAAGCTTTGATGAAGTACAAAGATGACTATCATCATCTGGTGGCTATTGAACAAACCAATGAAAGTAAGCCTCTAACTGATTTACAACCGTCTGTTAACCGGCCACTTATTTTAGTGTTCGGTAGTGAGGTTATCGGTCTTGATTCGAAAATCCTTAACCTGTGCGATGAATATATTGAAATTCCTCAATTCGGCCAAAAACACTCCTTCAATGTCTCCGTAACGATTGGCATTGTATTATATCAGGTTTACCTGAAAAATCTGGAAAATTAATCACCTTAATCCGGGCGGGCTTTGCATTTATTTTGACCGATATATCTGCATTATCGGATTTTTAATACTAACAAAATGGATTCTATGTTACTGTTACATCACACCTAAATAGGCTTCAAAATATAAAACCGGTCGCTACCGGTAATTGGTGTGCAAGCAGTTATAAAACCAGCTCTATTAGTTTTAATGAGGCTTTTGATCGACGCCGTTGATATGTATCTTGGCGCACTTTTTGTATCTGTAACGTTTTCAAACATCAGGAATATTTCAAACCTTCAACGTCTGCTTTTAAATGGCTAAACGAACTCTTGTCACTGCGGCTCTTCCTTATGCTAACGGCCCCCTTCACCTTGGTCACCTTGCCGGAGCATACCTTCCATCTGATATGTTCGTACGCTTCAAGCGGCTCAAAGAAGATGATATCGTTTTTATTTGCGGCTCTGATGAACACGGGGTTCCCATCACACTTGCAGCCGACCGGGCCGGTGTAACACCTGCTGATATCGTTGATAAGTATCATCAAATAAATAAGGAAACTTTCGAAAAGCTGGGGATTTCCTTCGATTATTTTGGTCGCACCAGCTCCGAGACGCATCATAAAACCTCCGGAGATTTCTTCAAAACTTTATACGACAAAGATGTTTTCGTTGAAAAATCTCAGCGGCAGCTATTTGATCCCAAAGCAGATATGTTTCTACCGGACCGCTATGTCAAAGGCAACTGCCCTAAATGCGGATTCGAGGAAGCTTATGGTGACCAGTGTGAAAAGTGCGGCAGTTCGCTTTCTCCGACGGAGTTGTTGAACCCCAAAAGTGTCATAACCGGAGAAACTCCGGAATTCCGGGAAACCAACCACTGGTTCCTTCCGCTTAATGACTTTCAGGAGTGGCTGGAAGAATGGATCGACAGCCGGCAGAACTGGAAATCCAATGTGGCGGGTCAATGCAAAAGCTGGTTGAATGAGGGGCTCAACGAAAGAGCGGTTACCCGTGATTTAAACTGGGGCGTCCCAGTGCCTCTTCCCGATACAGACGGCAAGGTTTTATACGTATGGTTCGACGCACCTATCGGCTATATTTCAGCCACAAAAGAGTGGGCCGAACAACAGGGTGAACCAGAAAAATGGAAAACCTATTGGCAGGATGAAGAAACCCGATTGATTCATTTCATCGGTAAAGACAACATCGTCTTTCACTGTATCATGTTTCCGGCTATGCTGAAAGCTCACGGTGACTACGTTCTGCCCGAAAATGTACCTGCTAATGAATTTTTGAACCTTGAAGGCCGCAAGTTATCCACTTCCAGAGGATGGGCGGTTTGGTTGCATGAATACCTCGAAGATTTCGAACCGGATTTGCTACGTTATGTGCTGGCCATCAACCTGCCCGAAACGCGGGACTCCGATTTCAGCTGGTCCGATTTTCAGGTTCGCGTTAACAGTGAACTTGCCGACATTTTGGGCAACTTTTTATTCCGCACACAATCTTTCCTGAACCGCTACTTTGAGGGCATCGTACCTGAACTTGTAAATCCGACTGATCGTGATCGGGAAGTTCTGAATGCAATCGGTGAATATGCTGATGAAATCGACAAATTGTATGAAGAATTCCGGCTCAAAGAAGCGGTCCTTCAAAGTATGAACCTGGCACGGCTCGGTAATAAATATTTTACTGAAATGGAACCATGGCACCTTCGCAAATCGGATATGGAACGCTGCGGTACCGTGCTTCATGTCTGTGCTCAGCTGAGTGCGGCCCTTTCCATAGTGTTCGATCCCATCCTTCCGAACAAAATGCAAACCCTGCGTAATGAGCTGAATGTGAAGGAATCAACGTGGAAAAATATTACCTCTGAATTATTACCTGCCGGCCACAAAATTGAAAAAGGCTCCATTTTATTCCAAAAGATTGAGGACGAGACTATTGATGCACAAGTCAAAAAACTCAAAGAACGCGCCGGAGAACCTCAGCCCGAAGATATTCCGGATCTAAAAGAAACAGCCGTTATTGACGATTTTGCCAGGATTGATATTCGAAGTGCCGAGATTCTTTCGGCTGAACACATTCCGAAATCCGATAAGTTATTGAAAGTTCAGGTAAATATTGGCCTTGAAGAGCGGACCGTTCTGGCAGGTGTTGCTCAACAATACGAACCCGATGATTTGGTCGGTAAAAACGTGTTGGTTGTGGCAAACCTGAAACCTCGTAAAATGATGGGAGTAAAAAGTCAGGGTATGATATTAATGGCCGAAGACCCCGACGGTAATCTCTATCCCATAACTACTGAGGCACCACCGGGTAGTATTATTAAATAAAACCTTAGCAATTAATTACCTATCTTTAATCTATATTTCTTCGTTAAATTAATTTAAGGACGCAATTACTTCACATGGTGCAAACTGACACCCGATCAAAACCTAAATCTGCCGAATTCGATCCCCGACACAAATTATCTTTCGGTTGCAGAGCTGATGGCAAAAAAGCTTCTTTCCGGATATTCGCTCCCAGGGCCAGCTCGATTCAGCTGGAGCTTTTCAATAATTATGATGATCCGGAGGGTGATCGCTATGATCTTGAACATACCGGAGATGGTATTTGGGAGTTGCAGTTAAAAGGCAATCATTTAGATAAGTTCTACGGGTATTATGTTAAAGACAGTAATGCAAGTGATTTTTTGCAATCCCGCTATTTATTGGCTGACCCCTACAGCCGTCATGTAACCACCACCAATCACTTCCGGCAATATGCCCGCACAAAGATTATAAAGGAAGAAAGCTTTGATTGGGAAGACGATCAATTTATCCCGATTGAAGATCCCAGAGACCTTATTATTTATGAGGCCCATCTGAAGGATATGACGGCCCATTCTTCAGCCAAATCTAAATATCCCGGCAGTTACAAAGGTTTTATTGATCCTTCCACAAAAGGAGGGATTAACTATCTGAAAAAGCTGGGTGTCAACGCCATTGAGTTTCTTCCGCTTCAAAAGTTTGCCGGGTTTGAACCGCCCTATCGTCATAAAACCGACGAGGGCTTTCACAACCTATGGAACCCTTATGGCCGAAACCATTGGGGCTACATGACCAGTTTCTTTTTTGCCCCAGAAACCCTGTATGCATCCGACAGTTCGGCTGCTATAGGAAAAGTCACAGGTAGAAACCGGCTGGCTGCGCGAGAACTTAAGGAAGTGATCAAAAACCTTCACAAAGAAGGTATAGCGGTTATTTTAGACGTAGTTTACAATCATGTCTCCCAGTATGATTTAAACCCGTTAAAATTCATAGATAAATCCTACTACTTCCGCCTTGATGATAACGGACATTTTCTGAGTGAAAGCGGCTGTGGCAATGATTTCAAGACCGAGTCCCCGATGTCTCGTACGTTGATCATTGAAAGCATCAAATACTGGATGCGCGAATATCATATCGATGGATTTCGGTTTGATTTGGCGAATCTTATTGACCGGCAAACCATCGATGAAATCCGCAAAGAAGCCCGTAAAATCAATCCCAATGTTGTCTTAATCGCAGAACCCTGGGGTGGTGGCTACAACCCCTCGGATTTTTCATATCGCAAGTGGGCTTCCTGGAATGACCAAATTCGAAACGGCGTAAAAGGCTCCGACCCTATTCACGATAAAGGATACATTTTTGGTCATTGGCAAGGTGAGACCTCACGCGAAGCTCTTGAGAATTTTGTTCAGGGTACGCTTCACGGCAAAGCCAACGGTCGGTTTGAGTCCGCCGAGCATTCGGTCAATTATTTAGAAGCTCACGACGGATTTACACTCGGAGATTTTATCCGCATAGGCCTTAATCCCGGCTTGTTGGATAAAGTGATTAAAGATAAAGCTGATCACACCGAGTTATCGGAACATGAGTTAAAAGTTTCCAAACTTGCCGCACTATATCTGTTTGTTAGTCAAGGCATCACGATGGTTCATTCCGGTCAGGAATGGGGGCGGTCAAAAGTTATCGCTAAAACATCTGCGCCTGATCCCCGGCAGGGTAAAATGGATCACAATAGCTACGAAAAGGACAATCAGACTAACTATCTCAATTTCGACGAAATTTCGATTAACAACAGGTTATTTAACTTTTATCACGGACTGATAGCGCTACGTAATGCCTCCCCTGCCCTTCGAAAATCAAATCCTGAGGATATATTCTTCAAAAACACTGAAGATCCGTTGCACCTTTCTTTTCACATCGACGGAAAATCTGCCGGTGATTCTTATGACTACCTGGTTTCAATGAATGCCAACCAGCACGACCACCGAATTCTACATTTACCGCCCGGATTTTGGGAAATGGTCGTATCGGCTAAAAACGCCTCTCAGTATAAACTTGCTGAAATCAGCGGTACGATTAAAGTACCGGCATGCAGTGGGGTTGTATTTCGAAAGTTGCGCCAGTGATCAGAATTTGATTATTTAGGGCACTTTGATTTTGTGAATGTGAATCATGAACTAACAGGAGGAAACTCTTGGCTACGGAAACAAGTAAACGGGGCATTTGGAACTCAAGAATTGGATTTGTATTTGCCGCTGCGGGCTCAGCTGTGGGGCTCGGTAACATTTGGCGTTTTCCCTACGTCACCGGCGAAAGCGGAGGCGGCGCATTTGTTATCATTTATCTGATCTGCGTCGCTTTAATCTGTGTACCCTACCTTTTTGCCGAACTTTCACTGGGTCGGCACCATCAGCGCAACCCGGTGGGTGCCATTAAAGCCATTACCGGACCGTCCGGCTGGCTTTTAGTAGGTGGACTCTGTGTGGTAGCCGGTATGATGATCCTCAGCTATTACAGTGTGGTTGCAGGCTGGGCTATCGGGTATGTGGCCAAAGATGTCATCGCACCCCATACTTCGTTTGAAGAGTTTATTGCCTCACCCGGGATGGTCATTACATTACTTGCCTTATTTCTCGGGCTGACGTTATACGTAGTCATTGGCGGCGTTCAGCAAGGCATCGAACGATGGGCAAAAGTTCTGATGCCCATGCTCGTTGTTCTCATGTTCGTGGTCATTATTCGTTCGGTCACGCTGGAAGGAGCTGCCGAAGGGATTTCTTTTTATCTTTACCCCGATTTCTCCGAGGTTGGCTTCCAAACCATCATGGTGGCACTGGGGCAGGCCTTTTTCTCACTGAGTCTGGGCATGGGGACCATGATCACCTATGGATCTTACCTGCCCAAAAGGGAGAACATCCTTAACTCAGGCGGATATGTGGCAGTTTTCGACACCTCAATTGCTATCCTCGCCGGATTCATGATCTTCCCGGCCATATTTGCTCTTGGTTTTGACCCGGCACACGGCCCGGCGCTGGTTTTCGTGATCCTTCCTGAAGTTTTTGCTGAAATGCCGCTGGGCGGACTGGTAGGCGTGCTTTTCTTCTTGTTACTCTCCATTGGCGCTCTCACCTCAAGCATCTCCCTGCTTGAAGTAGTGGTCGCCTACTTTATTGATGAAAAGAAATGGAGCCGTAAGAAATCTGTTCTCACCATTGGTATACTCGCTTTCATTCTTGCCATCCCTTCTGCCCTTTCACAGGGTGCAACCGGTTTCCTCAGCGATATGAGTTATCTCTTTGGTGAAGAAGGCCTGTTCGGGCAGAATGACTTCCTCAGCATTCTCGATTTCTTTTTCGGAAGCTTGTTCCTCGCTGTGGGAGCTTTCTTCATTAGCATATTCGTTGGTTGGGTATGGGGTGCACATTATGCAGCCGAAGAAATCCAGCAGGGCAGCAGTTTCGGAGGTACGCTGATGAAAGTATGGATTTTTATGCTGCGCTACATCTGCCCGGCATTCATATTTATCGTCATTATGGGAATGCTGTTTGATATCATATAATCCCGAAACCCACGCTATTACCTTAAAAAATTCCGGAAACCCACTTGTTTCGTTTTTATATCCGAGCCGCTTATCTTTGGTGGCTACCGAAACGGGTGGGTTGTACTCCATTTCGGGTTGTGCTATCTTCGGGACAGAATTATTGTAGAATTTTAATCATCATTTATGCCAAAAGTATCCACTTCCGATTTTCGTAACGGCCTTACGCTGCGACTTGACTCTGACATATTTACGATTATTGAGTTTTTGCACGTAAAGCCGGGAAAAGGCGGAGCATTTGTACGAACAAAATTAAAGGGTGTCACCACCGGCAAAGTTCTGGATAAAAACTTTCGGGCCGGCGAAAATGTCGAAGCCGTACGTGTAGAGCGTCGCCCCTACCAATACCTTTACAACGAAGGCGAAATCTACCATTTCATGCATCAGGAAACCTACGAACAGATCACCATTGGTGAGAATCGAATTAACCGCAAGGATTTCATGAAAGAAAGCGAAGAAGTAACTGTTGTGGTTGATGCCGATCAGGAAGAAATTCTGTTTGTGGATCCACCCGATCAGGTGACTCTCGAAGTAACTTCTACCGAGCCCGGAGTACGTGGTGATACCGCCCAGGGAGGCACCAAACCTGCCGAACTTGAAAGCGGTGCGTCCATCCAGGTTCCCCTTTTTATCAACGAAGGAGATCAGGTGAAAGTAGACACCCGGTCATCCAAATATTTAGAACGCGTTAAATCTTAAAATTTGGAGAGATTATTATGGATCTAAAAGTGGTCAAAAATCTGCTGGAACTGATATCCGAAAGCGATGTTAATGAAGTTTCCATTGAAGAAGGAAATTTCAAAATCAAAGTGAAGAAACAACCGGATGTGATCAACAAAGAAGGTGGCGGTACCCCTATGTATATGCCGGCTCCCGGTGTTGAAATGCAGATGCCCCAACAGCCTACTGCTCAACCGGCCCCGGCTCAACAGAGTGAACCGGCAGAAAAGCAGGAAGCTGCACCATCAAATACTCATACGGTTAAGTCACCGATTGTTGGCACTTTTTACGAAGCCCCTTCACCTGACTCCGACCCTTATGTGAAAGTCGGCGATACGGTTTCCAAAGGTGATACCCTTTGTATTGTTGAGGCCATGAAAATTATGAATGAGATCGAAGCTGAGGTTTCCGGAAAAGTCGTTAAAATTTTGGTTGATAACGGTCAGCCGGTTGAATACGATCAGCCTCTGTTTGAGATCGAACCGGCTTAATCTGCAAATATGTTCGATAAAATTCTGATTGCCAACAGGGGTGAAATCGCCCTGCGCGTCATTCGTACCTGTAAGGAGATGGGCATCAAAACCGTGGCCGTTTACTCCACGGCTGATGCCAACAGCTTGCATGTAAAGTTTGCTGATGAAGCAGTGTGTATCGGCCCGCCTTCATCAGCCGAAAGTTACCTGAAAATTCCCAGGATCCTCGCTGCTGCGGAAATTACCAATGCAGAGGCCATTCATCCCGGGTACGGTTTTCTTTCTGAAAATGCCGAATTCTCACGAATTTGTGGAGAACATAACCTCAAGTTCATCGGACCCTCTTCTGAGATGATCGACAAGATGGGAGATAAGTCCCATGCCAAAGAGAATATGATCAAAAGCGGCGTACCCGTCGTTCCGGGAAGTGAAGGAGAATTAAGCGGCCCAGATGAAGCAAAGAAAATCGCAGCAGATATCGGATACCCGGTCATCCTGAAAGCTTCGGCCGGTGGTGGCGGACGCGGGATGCGGATCGTCTGGGAAGAGTCGGAAATGGAACGCCAGTTCCGTACTGCCCGCAACGAAGCCGAAACGGGCTTCGGCAACCCGGCCATGTATTTGGAGAAGTTCCTCGTCCAGCCGCATCACGTTGAAATCCAAATAATGGGTGACTCCCACGGTAATGCTGTACATTACGGCGAAAGAGATTGCTCGCTGCAAAGGCGACATCAAAAAGTGCTTGAAGAAGCACCCTCGCCGATTATGACCAAAGATCTCCGTGAACGCATGGGACAGGCAGCGGTTAATGCGGCCGAATCCATCGGCTATGAAGGCGCCGGTACCATTGAGTTTCTGGTGGATAAAGATCACAACTTCTATTTCATGGAAATGAACACCCGTATTCAGGTCGAGCATCCTGTTACGGAGGAGATCACCAAAACCGATCTTATCCAACAGCAAATTGAAGTCGCTGCCGGCGAGCCGCTCCCTAAAAAAGAGCTGAAAATGCGCGGCCATGCGATTGAATGCCGGATTAATGCTGAAGATCCTGCAAAAAACTTCCGGCCATCTGCCGGTGAGATTTCAGTTTTTCACATCCCCGGCGGTCAAAGTGTTCGGGTGGACACCCATGCCTATGCCGGATATCGCGTTCCTCCCCACTACGATTCCATGATCGCTAAATTGATTGTAAGTGCACCGAACAGAATGCAGGCTATCGCCCGTATGAAACGAGCGCTTGGAGAATTTGTCATTCAAGGGATTAAAACCAATATTCCCTATCACAAGCAACTGATGAACGACCCCAACTTTATTGATGGGACTTTTCACACCAAGTATCTGGAAGAATCTTTTACCTATAATCCCGAAACCGAGTAACGAAATTTATGAAGTATCCTGAAGATCTGAAATATACCCGCGAACACGAATGGGTACGAGACAATGGAGATGGAACCATAACAGTTGGTATCACCGACTTCGCTCAAAGCGAGTTGGGTGATATCGTCTTCGTTGAAATCGATGAAAACGATGATGAAATTGCAAAAGATGATACCTTCGGAACTGTTGAGGCTGTAAAGACCGTGTCCGAGCTTTATATGCCGGTTACCGGAACGGTACAAGAGGTCAACGAAAAACTCGAAGATGAGCCTGAACTGGTTAATGAAGACCCTTATGGTGATGGCTGGATGATCAAAATCAAAATGTCCAACAAAGAAGAGCTGGACGAGCTGCTAACTTCCGAACAGTATCAGGAAATTATTTAAAGCCATCATAGCCTGCCCGGCATTCAGCCAGGCAGGCTATTTACTTTTCAAAATCGGGAATGACAGACAATAACTATCCGTTTGCCCGGTTAGTTTTTTGATTTTATAAAAGAAAACCCGAAACCAGAATTATTTGAACTCTATGAGTTTTATTCCTCATACGGACGCCGACCGTAAATCCATGCTGGAAACCATCGGCACTGAAAGTATTGAAGATCTACTTACAAACATTCCTGAGGGGGTTCGATTCCGGGGCGACTTAAACCTGCCTAAACAGCTTTCCGAATGGGAGGCCATCAAAGAAATCACCCGGATATCTGAAAAAAATTGCTCGGCACAAACTCATGCCTGTTTTATGGGTGGCGGTGCCTACGACCACTTCATCCCTACGGCCATCGCTTCACTTACAAGCCGGTCTGAATTTTACACCGCTTACACGCCTTACCAGGGTGAAGTCTCACAGGGTACCCTCCAGTCGATGTATGAGTTCCAAAGCATGATCTGCGAACTCACCGGGATGGAAATCGCGAATGCATCTCTTTATGATGCCGCCAATAGCCTTTCAGAAGCTATTATCATGGCTTCAGCACTCACTAAACGACAAAAGATTGTTGTGGTGGGTAAAGTTCATCCGAATTATTTAAATGTGGCACGCACCTACGCCAAGGGTCATGATATTGAGATCGTAGAAACCGATCCGGTCAAAGGCGGTGCCGATCTGGATGAACTTGAAAAGTTGGTCGATGATACCGTTGCTGGTGTAGTTGTGCAGCATCCGAACTTTTACGGTAACCTTGAGGATGTACAGGAAATCAAGCGCATCACCCGCACCGACAAAAAAGCACTGCTTATTTCGGTGGTAGATCCGCTTTCTCTCGGCATTCTTGCCGAACCCTCTTCTTACGATGCTGATATTGTCGTAGGAGAAGCTCAGGGTATGGGAATCGGCTTGCAATTCGGCGGACCGTATTGCGGTATCTTTGCCACCCGCAAGAAAATGGTTCGTAAGCTTCCCGGCCGCCTCAGTGGTCTTACTATCGACTCCGATGGCAACGAAGCTTTCGTTCTTACGCTTCAAACCAGGGAGCAGCACATCCGCCGGGATAAAGCCACTTCCAACATTTGTACCAATCAGGGATTGATGGCACTGGCATCAACCATTTATATGTCGCTGTTGGGTAAACAGGGTGTGCGCGAAGTTGCCGAGCAAAGCACTCAAAAAGCGCATTATCTGGCTGATCAAATTCAAAACCTTGATGGTTACAGTCTGAAGTATGATCGCCCGTTCTTTAAAGAATTCGTTGTGAATACTCCCGTAGAACCTTCCAAAATTATCGAAGATCTTGCAGATAAAGGCTTTATGGCCGGAATCGACCTGAGCAGATTCGATGATGAAGGTTTGATGGTTGCGGTCACTGAAAAACGAAGTAAAGAAGAACTCGATCAATTCGTAACCGAATTAGGTAAAGTTAAAGGCTGATGATCGTTCGCCCCGACTCCTGGATACTCATTCTCGATTACGGTTCCCAGTACACCCAACTAATCGCCAGGAGAGTTCGGGAGCTGAACGTCTACAGCGAGATCATTCCGTTTAATCGCCCGCTCGAGGAATTCAAAGAGAATCCTCCTGCGGGCATTATTTTATCAGGCGGACCTTGCAGTGTTAACGACACGGAGGCCCCTGCCCTCCCCGATGACCTGCACCGGTTTGGCATTCCCGTACTTGGTATCTGCTACGGTTTGCAGGCTCTCGTTCATCACAAAAAGCCGGGTTCAGTTTCACGAGCTTCCCGCCGTGAATTCGGCCGTGCCGAGCTCATTGTGGATGACAGCGAAGACTTGCTCGCAGGTTTGCCACAACGTAGCCAAGTCTGGATGAGCCATTCCGACCACATCCAAACCCTGCCCGATGACTTTGAGATAATTGCCCATACCGATAATGCACCGATTGCCGCTTTAAGGCATAAAGATCAGCCTGTTTACGGAGTTCAGTTTCATCCTGAAGTAGTGCATACCGAATACGGCAGCACACTTATCCAAAACTTTCTCAGCAGAATTTGTCAGGTTGATCGCAACTGGACAGCCGAGTCATTTATCGAATCCAGTATTGCTTCCATCCAAAAACAAGTCGGTGATGCTCATGTTGTTTGCGGCCTATCCGGAGGTGTAGACTCAACAGTAGCCGCCACTCTGATTCACAGAGCGATTGGTGACCAGTTACAGTGTGTATTCGTGAATAACGGACTGTTGCGCAAAAATGAGTTTGAAGATGTGCTTCGCCTCTATAAGGAGCATTTGAAGCTGCCGGTAAAAGGCGTGGATGCGTCGAAAGAGTTTCTGGATAAATTGACAGGCGTCAGTGATCCGGAAGAAAAGCGCAAAATCATCGGAAACACGTTTATTGAAGTTTTTGATGAAGCCGTCAACGACGATGATCGCTACGGCTTTCTGGCTCAGGGAACTCTTTATCCGGATGTTATTGAGAGCGTTTCGTTTACCGGTGGACCATCGGTTACGATAAAATCCCACCATAATGTCGGTGGTTTACCGGAAAAAATGAATCTGGACTTGCTGGAGCCGCTTCGGGAACTGTTTAAGGATGAAGTTCGCGAAATCGGCAAAGCGCTTGGCATACCACCGGATTTTCTGCAAAGACACCCTTTCCCCGGTCCCGGCATTGCCATACGCGTATTATCAGAATTGACTCCGGAAAAACTGGACTTACTTCGCGAGGCCGATGCGATATTTGTTGAAGAGCTAAAAGCCAATGATTTGTATAACAAAGTCTGGCAGGCACTTGCGGTACTTCTACCCGTTCAGAGCGTTGGGGTTATGGGCGATGAGCGTACCTACGAATACACCATTGCTCTCCGCGCCGTAACCAGCGTAGACGGGATGACGGCAGACTGGGCTCATCTTCCTTATGAATTTCTCTCCCGCGTTTCTAACCGGATCATCAACGAAATTGAGGGGATCAACCGGGTGGTATACGATATCAGTTCTAAGCCGCCCTCGACCATCGAGTGGGAATAGGAATTTAGCTATAATCCGACGGATATACGTTATTCACACTCCACAATTTCAAAGTCCGACTCCCAGCAGTATTCACTTTGATCATCTTCGGCTCCCAGCCGGTAAGTCATTTTGCCATCTCCATCATCTGCATCCATTACGGCGTCGATATACTGGATAGTTTGGCTGGCAATTGCTCTTCGAAACCGAATGAACATCTCATCTTCCTCCAGCTCAAACATGGTATAATTGACGGGTTCGCCGTTTTCTTCATCAAAACGGGTAATCAAATCTATTAAATCCAACTGATCGTCTTCGTTATACGTCCAGTTTAAACTAACCGATTTTTGCACATCAGGTGCTTCATCAAGATTATATATGGTCCATTTTTGTTCGTCTTCAAGAACGGTATTTTGACCTTCGATCAACCGGAATTCTCCGTTTCCGGTACCATCACCGTATAGGGTTAAATCCCAAAAGACGGTTTCATCTTCTACATGCTCGCCTCTGAGTAATGCAGGGTGATTAATTTCAACCCCGCTGTAAAAATCAGATTCCAAATCATATTCCCACACAAATCCGCCATTGTCAAATGACCCCGTAATGTCATGTGAGGGTGAAAAAGCATTATTCAAGGCGGCAAGCACGGATTCATCGACGCGATACTTCAAAAGCTCCAGCACATCCGTCAATAAAGCTTCGATATCCTCGACTTCATCATGCTCAGGCGTAGCTACTTCATTAGACGACGCCTCTAACTCATCGAAGACTCCAAAATCATACGGTAATCCTTCAAATGAAGGCAGTTCCGGGGGATCAATCTCATCAATTGGTGAAGCCGGCTGATCATTACATGCATTCAATACAATTAGAAGACTAATAAAAAACAGGCCTGAGTGTTTGAGCATTACGGAACGTTATTGAAAAATGAAACTACGTCTGTAGATAAAAGCGGGTTTTAAAAAGAAAAGCTGAATATCGCTATATGCAATGCAACGATTATTCAGTGTGCAAATTTACGAAAAAACCGGTTAAACGAACACTGCTATCTTTATAATACCGTGGCATTTTTGCAAATTTCACTTTACTAACGGTGGAGTTTCATTTAATTAAACTGAAAAAGCGTATGCATATAACAACCGAAGATATCTATTTGGAAACCAAAGGATATTCGGATATCCATGACCTTACCAACCAAGTGAATGAGATTGTGGCGCGGTCCGGCATTAGGGAGGGCTTTTGCCATGTTTTTGCAGTAGGTTCAACTGCTTCGATTTCCACGATGGAGTATGAACCGGCATTGGTTCAGGATATCAAGGAAAAACTGGATGAATTCGCATCAGAGTCCATGAAATCTCATCACTCCGAAACCTGGGGAGATGATAACGGATTTTCCCATATACGCGCTACGTTCATGGGACCCGGCATCACAGTTCCACTGCGCAATGACGCTTGCATATTGGGAACCTGGCAACAGATCGTTTTGTTAGATCACGACAACCGGCCACGGCGACGACATGTCGTCATTCAGGTGGTTGGAAATACCTGATTTATATCTTACCCATACCGACAATGCGTTATTTCCTGCTCTTATTATTAGCGCTGACTACTTACGGGTATTCATGTACAAGTACGAATCCAAAACCTTACGAACGAGATATGAGTGAAACGAATCGAGAATTGGCCACCTTCGGTGCCGGTTGTTTTTGGTGTGTAGAGGCTGTATTTCAACAACTTGAAGGTGTTTATGATGTGCACTCCGGCTATAGCGGCGGTGTTGCCGAAGATGCTACATACCGGCTGGTGAGCTCCGGTACCACCGATCATGCCGAGGTCGTTCAGCTCGAATATGACCCTGATGTCATTTCATACGAAAAACTACTCGAGGTTTTTTTCAAAACGCATGACCCGACAACACTCAACAGACAAGGCGCAGATGTCGGACCTCAATACAGATCCGTTATCTTCTTTCACAATGCCCATCAAAAAGAGCGGGCCCAAACCGTCAAAAGCCGGCTTGATGAAGCAGGAGTTTTTAATGATTCTATCGTGACAGCCATCGAACAGTTTAAAAGTTTCTATAAAGCTGAAGATTATCACCAGAATTATTTCAAGAATAACCCTGAGGCCGCCTATTGCCAGTTTGTGATTGTACCCAAACTGGATAAAATGGAGAAACTTTTTGAAGATCTGCTTCGAGAATAAGGTATTGAGCGTGGCAGATTGTTTTTTATGACGAGGATTTGCGTGGATTAGACGCGGATAAATTTGATGTGACAGTTCAAGGTTCAAGGGGTTCAATGTTCAAATGCTGCCTGGCAGCAATGTTGATTAAACTCAGTTATTTAATCCCGCAGTAATTTTTGTGAGGTTTCTCTACAAGTGAAATCATTTGGATTTAAAGTCTATTTTGCAGCTTATCTTCACTATCCGCGGTCCCGTTTCATGATTTCTAATCCCCGAGCCCACCCGTAAAGATTCTCATTGGCTTATTAAGGTTGTTTGAGTAATTGAAACTCCTAAAGCATTAGTATAGGAGCCGGGAGAGTGATTCGATCCATGGTTAATCAAACTATCGTATAATTATCTATAGAAGTTGAGTCATAAAATTTAAAAATGCATTTTTTATAAATGTAAATATTAGTGCATTACACAAGTCATAATTAAATCCTATTCATACAACTAAAACATCATGTTAAAATTAGTATAATCTTCAATTTACAGGATAATTAAATAGATTATTATCGTTACAAATATAACCTCTTAATAATCATCCATAATTAATCCTGTGCTATGAGTTATTCAAAACTTCGAAAAATAATACCTGCTTTTATAACCTCTTTTCTTCTTTTAGGATCTGTTACTCTTGTGAATGCTCAGGATGTAGCAGATGAGCTGGCTGAACACGATGAATTCTCCCAGTTTGCTGAATTACTTGAAGAATCCGGATTAGCAGATGAATTGGGCGATGGAGATTACACCATTTTTGCACCCAGCAACGAGGCACTTGAAGGCCTGCCGCCGGAGCTGATGCAGGACGAACGCCAACTCAGCGAACTGTTGATGGGACATATTGTTGAAGAGTCTGCCTCTTCTGAAGAGTTAGGTGAAACGGGGCAGGTTCAGGCTGTAAATGGAGCTCCTCTTGATGTTCAGGCAGGTCAACCGGGCGAAATCATGGTCGGAAATGCCATGGTTACCGAACCTGATATTGACATTGACAATGGAGTGGTTCATGAAATCAGTGAAATCATTGTTCCGCAACAACAGCAGCAGCAACAAGAGCCTCCACAGGATCCACCACAAGATCCTCCTCACAAATAATTAGTGAGTTTGCACTAATCACCCCATTAATAACCACGCTTTATCGTCCCTGTTGGCTGATTTGCCGACAGGGACTTTTTTGTTTAAAACCCCGGTGCCCACTTATTCAAGAGCTGTTGTGATTGATCAGGTGTTGAGTAAAAGCTTCACCCCGGTTTAGCAAACGACCAAACCCAAATATCCGGTGGGATGATTAATGAAATAAAAAAGGCAATGCCGAAATGAAACGACATTGCCTTTGAAAAAGTGGGACTTTTGCAGCCTGTGTTAATCAGGCCTGCGGAGTTTCGCCTCCACCACCCGGTGCACCGGTCTGAGCTTGATCGGTGAATTGAATCTGGTTGTTGAATGATGTAGTCAGTTCTTCCAGATCATCTTCGGTGATCAAGTCGTCAATATTTTCAATTCCGACTTTTTGGATGAGATTAAACACCAGGCGGTTAAACAAAATCTGGTGAGCCATTGAAGTCAATTGCATCAGCTGATCCTGAGGAATTTGCTGATTTGCAAGTTTCAGTTTGTTGAACAACGGCTCAACAATTTTCTCAGCTTTTTGGGCAAGTTGCTGCTCAAGCTCTTGAGCGTTTTCGTTGCCCTTACTGGTTACTTCTTTACCTTGACTATCTACTAATTTCATGATATTTGTTAAGTTAAATTGGAATGGGCCTAACTTTTCGAGTAATCATTTATTGTACGAATCAAAACCTGTAACATTTTCTGTGGGATGTGATTTTTATAAAGATCTGCAATTTTGTGAGCGTTTAATTTGTTTACTCCCTTATTGAAAGGCCTCACAACACCTTCTTTCGACTCCCCATCAATAAGTGTACTTTGGGTTATCATCAAAACAGCTAACCAATGCAGCCGAACTCCCAAATAGCGCAGCCGATAAAGTCGTGGTTAGCGATTTTGGGCGAGCGGAATGCAGATAATGGTGTTTTCTTACAGACACTACTTAAATAGATAAAATTATCCTATTTTATTTTCATCCCCTAAAACAATTTTCAACCTAAAACTACAAATCACTACGTGCTATGGCTGTAAATCAAAATTGCCTGCTACTAACTTTGCTATTATCATTATGGCTCGTTGGTTGTGGGAGCACCGGCGCTGCCGAAACCAGTGCCGATACCGACAACCCGATGACGCCTATGGATGTTGCTTCCATTGAAATGGCAGGCAACGTAAACATCTCGCCTGATGGTAACCACATCGTTTATACCAAATCCATTCCCGCCAACCCGTTAGAAGAAAATGCTACCAGAAGCTCTGAGCTGCATGTCTTGAATACCGATACCGGTGAATCAACAGAATTATACACAGAGACCGGTGTTAGCAATATCACATTCCGGCCTGAACACGGTACCGTCACCTTCACCACAACCATGGAAGACGAAGATTCTAACGCTTTGTACGAACTTGCTTTAGAAGGTGGCGAGCCTGAAAAACTATTTCAATTTGATAACAACATTCTCGGCTACCGCTGGCATCATGATGGCGATCACATTGTCTTCATGGCACATGAAGTTATGGACGAAGCTGAAAGCGAGTTACCGTATCAGCCCGACATTTACGAAGAAGGCATGCCGAATCGTAAAGGCTTCATCACCAATGTAACCCGGGATGATCATGATCCTCACCAGATCCAGGCAGAAGGATCTATCTACAAAATCGAATGGAGCCCGGATGGTGAGCAACTCGCCATATCCGTTGCCCCAACTCCTCATATCGATGACCGGTACATGTATCAAACCGTTAAAGTTGTGGATTACGATTCCCGTGAAATCGTTCAAGAAATCGCCAACGAAGGTAAAATCGGCCAAATCCAATGGAGTCCGGATGGTGAGAATTTAGCGCTAAGAGCCGGGAATGATTTGCATGATCCCATCGATGGCCGAATTATGGTAGTTGCTTCTGACGGCGGTTCGCCTCAGAATATTTATCCGCAGTTCGAAGGAAAGTTCGAGCACATCGAGTGGTCTGATGATGACGAAATTCACTTCATTGCCAGCGAAAGCACCGAACGAACATTTGGTCGCATTGACCCCGACGGATCGGGTTACGAGCGAATTATTCATGAAGAATCGCTCATTCTCAATTCATTCTCCCTGGCAGATGACGGAACCGCAGCTTTTCAAGTTAACACCCCAACCCACCCAAATGAAGTTTACCTGTGGGATGGCCGCCCAAACAACCTTCCCGAGCGGATGACCGTCTCCAACGACTGGCTGGAAGAAAAATCACTGGGTGAGCAACGAGTCGTTACCTACGAAGCTCGCGACGGCGCTTTTGAAATTGATGGCCTGCTTGTTTTACCACTCGGATATGAAGAAGGTGATGAGGTCCCGCTTATCGTGGAAGTTCACGGTGGCCCGGAAGCCCATTACGAAAACGGATGGCTGACCAACTACTCCATGCCGGGACATCTTGGTGCCGCAAAAGGTTTTGCAACTTTCTATCCCAATTACCGCGGCAGTACCGGACGTGGTCTTGAATTCATCACATCAAGCCAGGGCGACCTTGCCGGCCGGGAATTCGATGATATTGTGGATGGTGTCGATCATCTGATTGAAGAAGGTATAGTCGATGAAGATCGCGTTGGGGTTACCGGCGGTTCTTACGGCGGATACGCCACAGCCTGGATGTCCACCTATTATTCTGATCGATTTGCCGCCGGTGTGATGTTCGTTGGAATTTCCAACAACCTTTCCAAATGGGGAACCAGCGATATTCCTGAAGAACTCTACTTGGTTCACTCCCGCGAACGCATTTACAATAACTGGGACAAATACCTTGAAAACAGTCCCATTTTCCATGTGGATAATGCCCAAACGCCACTGCTGATCATGCACGGCTCAGAAGATACCCGTGTGCATCCCGGTCAGTCTCTTGAACTCTACCGACACATGAAAGTTCGCCGGCCTAATGTACCTCTGAGACTGGTCTGGTACCCCGGCGAGGGGCACGGTAACGCCCATTCAACTTCCCAGTTGGATTACAACCTGCGCATGCTTCGCTGGTTTGAAAGCTTCCTGATTGAAGACGCCGACGAAAAGCCGGAACATCACCTCGATCTTGAAGGTATGGGTGTCACTTCCGACTGAAGCTTAATCGTTTAAGCATTAAGCAGTATTTGTTGAAGAGCATTGCGCCTTTGGTGTGATGCTCTTTTTTATAATCTCGCCAATTTAAATTCGTCATTCTTCATCAAGACTAACTAACCCCACTTTTTAACCGCCTCCAATGCCCGAAACCGCCATCACTCTTCAACCGGAAACCGTATTGACGGAAGAAACCTGGCAGCACCGTCTTCATCAGCATCAGCAGCGAGTTGATGATGCGATTTCTGACTTTCTTGCAAAAAGGGAGCGGGGACACAGACACCCGGTGCTGGATTTTCTGTTTGAATATTACAGTTTCCGTCCCTCCTACTTGCGCCGGTGGAGCCCGGGTATAGACGTTGGCCTGGAAAACGGGGATCCGAAAAACTTTGCCGGTACCTTCGGTTTTCGCTCACAAGATGATGTGCGATATCTCGATCCGGCGCTCTTTCCAAAACACCGGTTAGATGGCTTGAACTGGACCCTTTCGCTTCTTGAACAAACCATGAAGCGCTCACCATCTATGGGGTGCTACGGCCTGCATGAATGGGCTATGGTCTATAAACAGGGACACCAACGACGCCACACGCAAGTCCCCCTGCGCATGCACCCTGATGATCTCGATGCTTTTGTGGAATCACGCACGCTGGTATGTACCCACTACGATGCCTTCCGGTTTTACACCAAAGATGCCCGTCCGCTGAATCAACACAAACTGAGCCGGGAGACTTTTCCGGAGAACGAGCAGCCCGGTTGCCTGCATACGAACATGGATTTATACAAATGGGCTTATAAATTCTACCCCTGGATCAGCAGCGACCTCATCGCCGACTGTTTTGATTTTGCCGTGGATATCCGCACGGTGGATATGAAAGCCAGTCCTTATGACCTTACCGGTTACGGCTATGATCCCATTCCCATTGAAACCGAAGAAGGGCGCCGGCAATACCGGCAGGAACAAAAGCGGATTTATGAGACCGGTATTCCTCTTCGAAAGCGCCTGTTTACCGAATTGCAGAAGCTTAATCAAACATTGCAAACAATATAATCTCATAAGATGAGACCCATGTTTGGCTCAAAGTCATTGACTTAGTAAAGATGTCGAGCCTTAAACATTCACATAGCCATTCAGCAGAATGTTGGTATATAGACTTTTAAGACCACGCACTTTAAAATGCCACCAAAGTCTGGTTTCGTTTGTGGAATTATAAAGCCACTCATTTACCAATTCCCCATTGAAATCGAATTCAAACATCATGCATCTACCATAACGGGTCAGCAATGGGCAGCCGGAGGTTCCGTCATATTTAGCATAGGGCTCCCTGTCTAAAGCTACGTCAATGACATTGGCAGCTACGACCGGCGCCTGCTTTCTGATTGTTGCCGCTGTTTTGGGAGCACCGGTTGCAGCACAGTCCCCAACTCCAAATACATTTCTGAATCGTTTATGTTGCAGGGTTTCCCGGTCAACTTCAATCTGGCCACCTATGCCTTCGGCAGTTAAGTCGCTTTCCCTCAGCGCTTTTGGTGTTTGAAATGCAGGCATGGGATGGAGAAGATCATAACTCTGTCTCACTTCTCTTTTGGAACCGTCATTCCGTTCTTCTTCGAAGATGGCCTCTTGTTTCGAAATATCAATAGCCCGGAGTGTCTGATTGTAGTGATTATGGATATCTCGAGCTTCAATCTTAGGTTTAACGGCTTCATCAACTACTGGAACCGGAGGAAATAGCGTATGCTGATGGCTATGAAAATGCACTTCAACATCGTCTCTGATGCCTTTACTTCGCCAATAATCCTCAGAAAGCCAAGTGATTTTTTGAGGAGCTCCGCCGCACTTGATATATCCCTGAGGATAGGTAGATACAAACTTTCCGCCTTCAAATTCCTTTCTTAACCGGCTGAATTTGATACCCTTATCGAGATTATAGATATTGCCAACATTTGGTTCTTCAAGGGCTTCGGCAAAGTTTTCAACCGAGTTGTAGTTCATCTGAACGCCGAGACCCACCACTAAATAATCATAATCAACGGTTTCGCCTCTTTCCGTCTTGACCCTATTATTCTCCGGATCAAAGGTTTTTACCGAATCTTTGACCCATTTCATTTCCGGAAACATCAGCGACTTTTGATCAAACACGACTTCATCCGGCTCATAAACACCCGCGGAAACGAGCGTATACCCGGGTTGGTAGTGATGGTCTTCATTGGGCTCTATGACGGTAATGTCGGCGTCGGGCACAGCGCGTAAAATGCGGGCCGCTACGGTTAAGCCACCAACACTTCCACCTACAACGACGAATTTCACATTTTTCAATCGTTCTGCATCGGCGGATGAAATTCTAAAACTTCTTCTGTAGCCATAGGTACCGCCCGCACCACCTACCAATATAACACCGGTTCCAACACCGATGTATTTGAGAGCCTGACGCCTTGAAATACCTTTTTTGTTTTCATTTTGACCTTTACCACCATTCTGTTCAATATTATCTGCCGGATTAGTCATACCGTCCCCAATACTTTAGTGGTTTTAGTTTTTTTGCTACCGGAATAACAACTTCGGTGTTAATGCTACTAATATAATCAAGATATAGTTATCTAAATATATGAATTAAAGAATAGATAACCAAGATCTACTTTTATATTTCTGGCTTCCTCAAGATCAAATCTTCCAGCCCGTCAACACCTCAACCTGCTCTCTGGAAATCGGCGTAATTTTTTCACCGGCTGGTCGGATGACGCGATCGCGATACCAATCTAATGCGATCTCCGCCCACTCTTTGTCTTCAATTTTCAACAGTGCGGCCTGATACAGATGAATCAACCTTAAAAAAAGTGGCTTGGCGGTGGCTTCCCGCTCATGCTGTGACATCGAGCGGAGCTTTTCCAATCGGTCGAAAATCTGTTCCGCTTCGGCCTGCAGTACCTCATCCGGTTTTCCGGATTGAATCAGCCCATCCAGCTCTTCGCCGAGCAGCTTGAGTCCTTCGGATTTTTCCATCGCGCGGAGCATGTCCAGCACGATGATGTTGCCCGAGCCTTCCCAGATCGGCAGCACGTTGACATCCCGGAATAATTTGGGCAGGATCTGATCCTCAATGTAACCGATGCCTCCCATCAGCTCCATGGCTTCCCGGGCGGCGTAAACGGCTTTTTCGGCTGTCCACCACTTTGCCATCGGGATGAGCATACGCACCCGCTGCGCTTCGCTTTCATCCCCCTGCCAGGCGGCTTCCATGGCCCGGGTCGTTCTCCACGTCAGCAGGAAGCTGCCGAGATGCAGCGCTCCCAGCTCATGCAGCTTCTCCCGCAAAAGCGCGTGATCGATCAAATCTTTTCCGAACGTCCGGCGCTGCAGCGCAAATTGATACGCCTCCACCTGTGCCCGGCGAATGCCCGCCATCCCGGCTACCGAGTTATACAGCCGCGAAAGGTTGATCATCTCCAGCATCATTTTCATCCCCTGAAACTCCTCGCCGATCATCCATGCGCGCGTGCCGTTGAACCGGCATTCAGCCGATGGCATGGAGCGAACGCCCATTTTATCTTTCAGCCGTACGACATCAACCGGATTCGAGGTGCCATCCGGCAGTCGGGGTTCAAGCAGAAATAGCGACAGGCCACGGGTGCCCGGTTTATCCGGATCGGTGCGAGCAAGTACCATCGCGGCTCCTGCATTGGCGTTGCTGCAAAACCATTTTTCTCCGTACAACCGGTACCACTTGTCCGATTCATGACGCGCCTCAAGCAAATTGGCGCCCACATCCGATCCCCCCGATTTTTCGGTAAGGTACATCGCACCGGTGAGCAGCGACTTACCTTTTTTCTTTGCAAACCCCGGCATCAACCGTTTTCGGGTTTCTTCATCAGCGTAGCGGTCGATGAGCAGTGCGGCTCCATCAGTCATGCACAGCGGACAGTACTGCCCCATCTCGCTGAGGCTGAACAGATAGCCGGATACGAAACTCAAACTTTGCGTCACACCGCGAAACCGGTTGCGGCACTCCAGATCCCAGTTGATGCGAATCATTTCAGACTCGGCAGCATAATCCATCAGCGTCCAATACGACGGGTGAAACCGGATTTCGTTGATATCCTCCCCCCACCTGTTCCGTTTAACGAGTTCCGGCCCGTTGCGGTCGGCCTGCAGCGACAGTTCGTCCATTTCCACAGCGGCTCTTTCGCCCAGATGATCCCATTTCGGCATCATAAATTTTCGCGCAGGTTCGGGGATGTGCCGGCGCAGATAATCCTGCAAAATCAAATCGCTTTCAAAAAAGTTGGTGCTGAAGCGCCCGGTTTCAGCATGCAGGACGCGATCGGGTTGAACATCTCTTGTCTGTTTCATAGCTCGGCGGGTTTGTCTGATGAAATGCTACTGCTGTAATCTAATAAAAATCGGGGATTTTACACCGTTAACCTGCGTTTTTGAAAAAGAAAATTTATCCGGTATAAGTGTGTCTAAAAAACATTTAACATCTTTGCTTACCACTTACCGGCGGCCCTTTAGTAGGTTTTGCAAAGCCTTCTTGTAAATCATCAAATCGAGTCCCATATTTAGCGGGTAAATCATAAACCAACTACACGGAGCAATTTATGGATGATTATGGCCTGACTCTGGGAACATGGTTCTGGTTGATCGTACCAATGCTGACGGTATTTGTGCTGTCTATCATCAATTATTTAAGAAATAAGGAGGATAGTGCATGAACCCGGCTACGCTTACAACATTCATCTTTTATCTGATTGTGCTGATTACTTTCGGGATCATTTTTTACCGTTACAGCAACACGTTGTCAGATTACATTTTGGGGGGACGCAACCTAAAGAGCGGAGTTGCCGCACTGAGTGCCGGAGCTTCGGATATGAGCGGGTGGCTGCTCCTCGGTCTGCCCGGCGCCGTTTACGCTGCGGGGATGAACCAGATCTGGATTGCCATCAGCCTGTCTGTCGGGGCTTATCTGAACTGGCAGTTTGTGGCGGCACGCCTGCGCACCTACACCCAGGCCACCAATGATGCCATCACCCTTCCCGATTATCTCGAAAACCGGTTTGAAGACAGCAGCCGGGTTTTACGGGTCATATCCGCCGCCGTCATCCTGATTTTCTTTGCCGCGTACACCGCCTCCGGAATGGTGGCCGGCGCCAAGCTTTTTGAGTCCACATTCGAATGGAGCTACCATTTTGCATTGGTTTCCGGAACGTTGGTCATTGTGATTTACACGTTTCTAGGCGGTTTCCTGGCTGTAAGCTGGACCGACTTTTTTCAGGGCATTCTCATGTTTCTCGCGCTAATCACCGCGCCGATCATGCTGATGTTTTTCTATGAAAACTGGTTCGTATTAACCGATACCGTCGGCTCTATTGATATGGGGATGCTCAGTGTCTACCACGATACCGGCTTTTTAGCGGCTTTATCTCTTTTAGCCTGGGGTTTTGGCTACTTCGGTCAGCCCCATATTCTCGCTCGGTTCATGGCGATCGAATCTCCGAAAGCCGTTCCCAAGGCCCAGATGATCGGCATCGGCTGGATGGTATTTTCGCTGTTCGGTGCGGTATTGGTCGGGTTTACCGGAATTGCCTATTTCGCCGAAAATCCCCTGGATGATCCCGAGTTTGTCTTTCTGGAAATGATTCAGGAGTTATTCAACCCATGGATTGCCGGGATTTTATTAGCGGCTATCCTTTCTGCGGTGATGAGTACGGTGGATTCACAACTTTTGGTCTGCTCAAGCGCTATTGCCGAGGATTTCTATAAGGGTTTTTTAAGGCCCTCCGCCAAAGAATCTGAGTTGGTGTGGATCGGCCGAATGAGCGTGATCGCGGTTGCCGTTGTCGCCTTCTTTATCGCCTGGGATGAGGACAGCATGGTTCTCGAGCTGGTCGCCTACGCCTGGGCCGGATTCGGAGCCTCGTTCGGACCGGTGATCATCATGTCGCTGTTCTGGAAGCGGATGACCTTCCGCGGCGCCATGGCCGGTATCATCACCGGTGCCGTCGTCGTTATCGGCTGGGACTATCTCGAAGGCGGGTTGTTTGATCTTTATGAAATCCTGCCGGGATTTATTTTATCCGCGCTGGCCATTTATGTGTTCAGTATAACGGATGATCCGCCGTCGCAGACGATTAAGGAAAAGTTTGAGTCGATAGAATAGCACCCTTATGGAGCACAGCCTATAACCCCGGAATAAGTTGCAAGTCATGGCAGCTATCCGGGGTTACCTTGATTTATCTTTTCTCACTTAAATACCAAGATAATGAGTAAACGATTAATGTCGAAGTTAATCCTGCCCCTGGTCATTATGATTGCCGCCGGGATTTATATATTTAACTCCGAAAGAAATCAAGAGATGGATGAAACCCCGGACGATCAACTTTTCATCAGCTACACGATGGGTGGTGAAATGGATGTTTATCAGGACGGCGATCGCTACGGCTACAAAATTGAGATCACAGATAACGGCAACTATACCTTATACCGTCGTTTTTACAAAGAATCAAACGGGGAAAGATCTATTGTAGACTCTCTTCACATTGAAGGCGCCTTACCGCAGGAAAAATTTCAGGAGATCAAGTCTTTGGCTTCGGATTCCGAATTCTCTGGTTTAGCAAACAGACTACCTAAGGGCAGTCCGCGTGAAATTGAAATGCGCACTCCCGCTGAATCGGTATCCATAACGGTACATGACTTGAATGACGGACAGGAACACACCGTTCGGGCAAACATGGGAGCAGACCGCCATCACTATCCTGATATCTTTAATGACCTCAATAACACTTTACGTAGCCTTGTGCGTGATAAACTTGAATCAGAATAATCTGATTGATTTAATTCAAAACCATCTACTTCTGAAAGATTCTTTGAGCGAAATACAGAGTTTCAGGTGTGACAACGTCTAATACGATTAATCACCGTTTAGTTATAAACTAACGTAAACAAAAAAGCACCTGCATTATCAGTGCGATAAATACAGGTGCTTTTACTATATCCCTATACAAATAAGGACTTGGCCTCTTATTTAATGAACATCATTGTCCTGGATTCTACGAACTCACCTGCTCGGATACGATAAATATAGGTACCGCTTGAAAGTCCGGACGCCTCAAATTCTACCGTATGATATCCGGCCTCTTTTTGTTCTCCGTTTACAAGTGTAGCAACTTGCTCACCCATTAGATTATAGACTTCAAGCAACACTGAAGCATTCTCAGGCAGGCTGTATTCAATCTGTGTTGATGGATTAAACGGATTCGGGTAATTCTGATCCAGTCCAAACTCCTCCGGAACTTCCCTGCCTGCATCGGCAATTGAAGTTACAATAGTAGTAAACTCACGTGTTTCCGACCAGTCACTCTCTCCGCTTTCATTGCTGGCAGATACTCTCCAGTAATGAGTTGTCTCGGGATTCAGATTTTCAACGACTAACTCATTTTCATCCAAACCTGTCGAGTCAACCACCGGTGACTCGAAACCAGTGTCCGTATCTACTTGTACCCTGTAGGTATCGGCAAAATCGGACTCCGCCCAGGCAAATGTGACGGTAGTATCTACGTCTTCAGCTTCATGATCCGGATCCCATTCGGGTGTATCCGGAATCGGCAGCATGGTCTCGAAGGTCCACGCATCCGACCAGTTCGTGGTGAATTGATTAGTAACTGCACGAACCCGCCAGTGATAAGAACTTTCATATTCTAATCCCAGATCTGCAGTTCGTGTGGTATCATTTATTTCTTTTTCATAAATGACCGATTTAAAATCCAAATCGTTTGATACTTCCAATTCATAATGCTGTGCATTGTCAACGGGATACCACGAGAAGGTCACCGGAATATCCTGATCTTCATCATCCATTTCCGGTTCGGCTAATACAGGAACAAACGGATCTCCTTCCATGGCAGCCGAAGGTACAAATGATGGTTCGTTAATAAGCTCACCATGAAGCGGTCGATCCGCTGAAGACCGGATAATTTCTCCATCTGGTTCATCAAAACGCCAGTAGCCGACAAGTCCTTTCTCATGCCCTCGCAAGGGTTGATTATACCGGGCAGCGATATCGCTGTTGGGTAACGCCCGCTCCCAGATACGAACTTCATCAACTTCACCGAGAAAATAGTCATCGGTTCCGAGATGTTTCGATCCAATAACCAACCCATGATTACTGCTACTGATTGTGCGGCTGTCATTAGTTTCTTCGTTATCCAATGCGCCGTTTATATATATCCGGGAGTCTCCGTTTTTATATACTCCTGCTATGTGATACCAGGTACCCGGTTCCAAGTACGTTTCCGATGTAACATGCCTGCTGGAAAAGTCAGTCGGTGCAAATGTAACTCTTGAGGAAGAGCCCTCATCGTTTATATACATTTGATAGCCATCTTCACCGGCGGCATTATTACCCAAAATAACAGCTCCTTCCTGACTCGCATCATCTTTGAGCACCCAGGCTTCAACTGTTATAGAGTCTCCGGAAATATCTAAAGCCGGGTTATATTCAAACTGAATATAGGAGCTTTGATCCTCTTCAAATCGCACAGCGTTACCGGCGATACGATTTTCGTATAGCGTTGATGTTACCGGATAACTGTGATCACTCTCGCCCTGATGATCATCAACAATAGTAGCCTCATAAAAATATTCGACTTCTTCATCAGGCTCATTATCTGAGTATGTTGTGTCATCCGAGCTGAGTGATGTTACAAGAGTTGGGTTTTCACCTTCGGTATACCGGTAAATATTATAATTCTCAACTTCCTCATACGCATATGGGGGCTGAGTAACACTTAAATGGACTTCATTCTCCCCTGGTTCTGCATAAATCCTGGGAGGTACCGGAAACACGCCATTATCTTCCTGCTCAATGGCACCTTGTATTGAGCTTGTTGCAGGTCTTTGAGCCTGACCATAAACGGTACCACCGTCGGCTTCATCGAATCTCCAGTAACCTACCAGATTCGATTCATCACCCCAAAGGATTTGATTAAAGTCGGATTCAATCTCACTGTGTGTCCTGCTTTTATTCCAAATTCTGACTTCATCCAGACTTCCCTGGAACCACTTGTCATTTTGGTCCACATTACTTCCAAAAGTGAGATTATTGCTCGTTCCACTTATGCTGCGGGAATCATTGGTGCTTTCAGCATCAAGTTTACCATTGATATATAAATGGGTATTACCTTCATTATAAACGGCTGCAACATGTATCCATTCATCAGCCCGGATTCCGGAACTGGATGTTACGTGGCGGCTGGAAAAATCAGTAGGAGTAAATCTGACTCGTGCTTCTTCACCACCATCAACCATGTAGAGGCCATACCCATCATCACCCCGCTCATGTTCATTGGTCATAATTACTTGATCACCGGAGCTATCCGCATCACGTTTGATCCAAAGTTCTATAGTGATATGTTGCCCGGAAATATTCAGACCTGGCCGATGGGAGAAATCTATAAACCCCTGCCCTTCGAAACGTAGAGTATTACCACCAATTCGCTGGTTTGGCGTCAACGCTACTGGATTGGAGTAATCACTTTCATTGCCGTCCTCATCAATTACAGTAACTTTATAATAATACGTTTGACCATTGGTCAACCCATCATCAGTATAATATTGATTATCGGCACTTATCGTTTCCACTTCTGTCGGGCTTCCGTTGCCATCTGACCTGTATACACGAAATTGATCTGCTTCATCTTCGGCGAACTCACGCTCATCAATTTTCAATTCAACAGCCTGATCCGCAATCTTTCCGTGCACAAGTGGTGTAACCGGAAATACATCCGGACCAATTGTGGCTACGTTTTGGGCAAGATTAATATCGCTGCCGTTTCCGGTAATATCACTCGCGACATCCTGACTTTCCTGGTTAAACTGATAGTAGGCCGCGAGGTTATCTTCATCGCCGTTCAATGGTCCGGCAAAATCATCCTGAATTTCAAACATATTACGAGATGTGGCCCAGATCCTCACATCATCCAATTTTCCTTTAAAAAACTGACCGTTAACGGAATTGTTACTGCCAAAAACCAAAGAATTAGATGTACTGCTGATATTACGGGAACTGTTGGTTTGTGAAGCATCCAATTCTCCGTTGATGTAAATATGAGTATCCCCGTCATTGTAAACTGCAGCGATGTGGGTCCATTCATCCGCTCGAATTCCTGAATTAGTAGTAATGTGCCGACTACCAAAATCCGTAGGAGCAAATTTCAGGGGTCGCTCTTCCCCATCTCCTACGGTACGGATGCTATATCCATCATCCCCCTCATCATCTTCTTCTTTTTTGGACATGATGATGGCATCTTCTTCACTATTGGCATCCATTTTAACCCAGAATTCCAGAGTTAAATGATCACCTGAAATATCCAGGAACGGGGTGTCCGGAGCATAAGCATACCCGTCACCTTCCAGTTCAAGATGTCCGTCTTCAGCAAGTTCAATGGGGTTGCCATTGCCGGTTACTATAAGTGATGCCTGCTGGCTGTTACCCTCAAGTGAGCCTTTGTGTGTGACATTAACCGTGTAATAACCTGCTTCCGGCGGGGCTTCAATATACACCTGCTCCACGTTATCGCGGTCGTTATCACCTGTTGTGGCAGTATGCGATGGGTTTTCCGGATCCAGGATATAGGGTTCATATTCATTGCCGTTTTCATCTGTAATGCGCAAATCCAGGTCATTAACAAGCATACGATCATCATCATCAACAGATGGATCAACCGGTTCACCGGCGGGGTCGGTCCAGGCGATGGTAGCTTTCAAAGGTTCTTCCCCGTCGTTCCAAACCATCTTTTCATATTCGTTGCCATCAAACAGCGTAAATTCTTCGATGTGAGTTAACATCTCCATCTCCGCATCGTCGGACAACACTTGTGCTGCTCTTTCAGCATTTAGCAAACCCCAACCGTTTTCATAGTCCGGCCCCGGATCACCTCCCATTTCATCGGTGGTATGCAAGAGTAATGCTCGCATTGTGGATGCAAGCGGATCTTCCTCATATAAGTCCTGGTAATGCTGCTGCAACAATGCAACCGCCCCGGTTACAACCGGTGAGGACATGGATGTGCCGCTTTTGGATGTGTAATCCTCATCATCCTCAAAACCTGCTGAATACAACCCACTGCCATCGGCAACGATATCGGGTTTAATCCGGCCATCATTGGTCGGTCCCCAGCTACTGAAAGTGGTCATGTTCTTATTATTACTGACAGCACCCACAGTCAGAATATTTTTTGCGGTGGCGCGATACCCTAACGAATTGTAATCTCCATCCGGATCTCTGACGGTATTGGAGGTCACCCAATCCCCATCATCCGGATCTCTTACCAAATGTTCAACCGGCTGATCGCTTGGAACATCATTGCGATCATTTCCAGCTGATTTAACAATTACGAAATTTGGTGCATTTTCAACGATTTCATCCCACTCTTGTGCTGATTCGTTGTAAAAACCAAAAGAGTAGTCCTCTGTATCACTTACATTT
>SLJN01000386.1 GCA_007135115.1 Balneolales bacterium | reverse complement strand
TATGAATAGCCTTCTAAAACAACAATAAACTGAAAAATTATGATGAAGCCATACGCGACATTTATTATTCCTGTGTTGGGACTTCTGATCTCCGGCTGTTCCGCACCTGAAGCGGCTGCCGTTGAACAGCCTGAAAACGGTGACGGACTTACCCCGGAGGATGTCATTGAAATCAAAAGTGTTGGTTCAACCGCCATGAGCCCCGATGGTGAACGGGTTGCCTATACGCTGACCGCACCACGAAGTGAGGATGATGATATCGGTCCGGCTTACAGTGAGTTACATATCTACGATGCAGGATCTGAAGAGTCGATTGCGGTTATCGAAACGCCACAAAGCGCCGCATCTCCGGTTTGGATTAACGATGGCGAAAACCTCGCTTTTTCGGCTGTGTTGCCTGAGCATGACGATAACCAACAGGTTTATGCCGTAGATCGAGACGCTGAGAATCTGGAGCAGTTGACCGAAGGTCAGTACGGAGTCGGAAACTTTACCTTCACTTCCGATTATTCCTATATCGCGTACCTGGGTGAGCAGCCTTTGCCCGATGAGGTCAAAGACCGCATTGATCGTGGATATGACATGGAGGCTACCGGCGAAAACGAACAGTTTGACCAGGTGTTTGTAGAAGAAACCGGCGGAAGCGAACCGCGTGAAATTACACCCGATGATAAGCAGGCGTGGGATCTGGCCTGGTCACCGGATGGTGATCGTCTGGTCGTCAGGCTCAGTGAATCCGACGGACCCGATCAGGAAATGATGTTCAGCAAGTTTTACACCGTCAATGCTGATGGCAGCGATCTTGAAGAGCTATCCGAAACCGAAGGCCGGCTTGCGGATGTCGAATGGTCGCCCAATGGAGATTATATCGCGTTTTTAGGTGCTAAGATGTACAGCGATCCGCTTCCGCAGCGCATTTATGTCGTAGATGCGGATGGCGGTGATGCTAAAGATATCACCCCTGACGATTATGAAGGTACACCGGAATGGCTGAGTTGGCACGGCAGCGAAACGTTGCATTTTGTTTCGGTGGAAAAGCAGCACACGGCACTCAATCAAATCAATCGTGACGGTGAAAATTTTGAGCATCTTGTCGGAGGCGATTATGAAATATTTCGAGCCGTCAGTTTTAATGAGGACCGCTCCGCCTTTAGCGCTGCCGTAAACACCCAATCCCATCCCGGAGAGCTTTATACGGCCACCGTTGATGGCGACTTCGAGCGGCATACGCACCACAATACCTGGCTGGATGATGTCGCTCTTGGCGAACAAAAAGTGGTAAGCTGGAAAGGTGCCGATGATGTGGGGATGGAAGGCGTACTTACTTTACCCGTAGGGTACGAAGAAGGCGAGCGCTACCCGCTGGCAGTCCTGCCTCACGGCGGACCTGAAGGCATCAGCATTGATGGATGGAATACCCGCCCGCTGTATCCGGCGCAGGTATTAGCCAATGAAGGCTATGTGGTAT
Source organism: Balneolales bacterium (assembly GCA_007135115.1). Lineage (GTDB taxonomy): Bacteria > Bacteroidota > Rhodothermia > Balneolales > Natronogracilivirgulaceae > SLJN01. The sequence goes on along the minus strand of SLJN01000386.1, from coordinate 2,967 downwards.
TCAAACCGAATTATCGCGGCAGCGGTGGACGAGGAACATGGTTTGCCACAGCGAATCACCGGGATCTCGGTGGTAAAGAGTTTATTGATGTGATCAAGGGTATCGATTATCTCGATGAAGAAGGCAAAATCGATCCCGACAGGGTAGGCATGAGCGGAACGAGCTACGGCGGATACTTCTCTGCCTGGGCCGGTACTCGCTATTCCGACCGTTTTGCGGCTACCATTACTTTTGCCGGATTATCCAACTGGGTTTCGTTCACCGGAACCACCGATATTCCGTTTGAAATGTCGGATGTCCATTGGGATCAGCATTTCTTCGATAATCCGGGTCAGTACGAAGACCGCTCCCCGGTGTATTGGCTCAAAGAAAGCGACACACCCATCCTGGTCGCCACCGGACTGGCAGATACCCGCGTGCACCCCGAGCAATCCCTCCAGCTCTATACGCTGCTTGATATGCTCGGCAAAGAAACCCAACTGGTAGAATACCCACGCCAGCCTCACGGCCTCAATGAACGCGCCCATCAACACGATTTCATGGAGCGGGTGATTGATTGGTTTGGCACTCATATGGAGTGATATAAGTAATTTCGTACTTTTTACCCTTTATGAGATAAGGTGGTTTTACTGCCTTTGGGAAGGCAGCAGTTAGTTCAAAGTTTAAAGGGTTCAAAGTTCAAGTATGCTTATACCGGGACTTGGGAGCTAAATCCAAGGCAACGTGACAGGTTTTAAACACCTGTCACGTTTTGGTATCCATTGGCTTGGGTAATTAAGGGATTCAGGTAATTAAGGTAATTCGGTTATTTATTCGCTTTGAGAATACTTCCAATGAAACGAATTACCTCAATTCCCGAATTTCCTTAATTACCCTAAGTAGTGCCTGTAAGAAAACAGGTAGTGTCGTAAGAAAACGCCAAGATCAAGGCGCGCGAAGCTCCCAAAAAGCGCAGTGTACAGAGCGTACTCGAGCATTTTTGGGACGAGAGGAACGCCGAAATTGGCGTTTTCTTACAGACACTAATTACTCACTCCCTAAAACACTCAACTTTCGTATCTTTGGCCGCTTGATCATCAAATCCAAAAACCTTGTTATCCAGATCGCAGCTAAAAGAGTATTGGAACAGCGTCAGTAATCATCCTGTAACTGCTAAGGTTTGGGATATTTTACGCCGGGTGGTCGTGCTGGTGGTGGTGGGTGTTATCATCTATCAGCTTTTTGATATCGGTTGGAAAGAGGTTTTGGGATCGTTACCTACGCAGCCGCTTTTCTACATCATATTTTTGCTGCTGTTTTTTACCCTTCCGGTTGCGGAAGTATTCATCTACCGGCAGCTTTGGAAGTTTCCGTCCATAGAGGGGTTCAAAACCTTTCTGAAAAAGAAAGTTTACAACGAAGAACTGATGGGCTATTCCGGTGAAGTCCATCTGTTTATATGGGGGCGAAAACATGTGCCCAAACCCGATAAAGAGGTACTGAAGGATATCCGCGACAATTCAATCCTGTCAGCGATGACTTCAAATATCGTTGCGGTATCGCTTATCGCTTTTTTGGTATTTGCCGGCCATATTGAGTTGAGTCAACTTATCGGCGAATTTGATCTGCTTTACACCATTGCCGGAATTGTTCTGGTGATTATTCTCGTGGTGTTGATCGTCGTATTCCGCAAATATTTGTTTTCCCTTCCCCCTCGTAAGGCAGCGACGATTTTCAGCATCTATATGACTCGTTTTCTGATCCATCAGGCTCTCATGCTGATGATGTGGGCTGTGGTAATTCCGGGAACGCCCCTTTCAGTTTGGTTTACCTACCTGACGGTCATCATTGTAATCAACCGCATTCCGTTTTTGCCGAGTAAAGACCTGGTTTTTGTGTGGGCAGGCATCGAACTGTCACACATGTTGGATATGGCTTCTGCTGCCGTAGCCGGAATGCTTTTGGTTTACAGCGCGCTGAAAAAAGTGATGAATCTCGGCTTTTTTATGCTGCTCACCTACTATTTCAAAGATTTGGAAGAGGAAGATGTGAATCCTGATAAGGCTGAAATCCCTTTTGCCGAAGCAGATAAAAGTCAGGATTCATAAAAAGTTTTTTTAAAGTTGATCCATTTACGGAGAGTATTTCGTGAAATGGGGTAGATTGGCAAAGTAAACTACCCCGGAAATATCATTTGTAAACACCCTATTTCACGAAATGAACAATCAAGGTACGATAGCTAAAAACGTGTTACCTCTCCGCAACCAAAGTGTTTTAGCGGGCATTGGTTCTGCTTTATTTGTGCTATTTGGTTTTAGTTTTACCTGGGCTCAGGATGGTACTGTAGGAGATACCGATATTGAAATTTTCAATATTTCAGGCAACGTATCTAACGAAGCCCACGCTTACGCTACAACAAGAGAAGCAGAGCGAAGGGCTCCGATGGGTAATGTGACTACAGCGAATGTCAATTTTTCGGTCCTGGGGTTCGACTCCGGCGTTAATTTGCGATATGATACCGATGATTCGGATTTCAGACAGTCGGTAAACCGGATCGGCTTTAGCGGTAGTTGGAGATGGATAGGACTTTCTGCCGGGGATGTGTCACCATCATGGGGGAGCTACAGTTTAAGTGGAACACGCCTTCGCGGAGGTCACATTGAGCTAACACCCGGCTCTTTAATTCTGGAATTTACCGGCGGTCGTGCAAACCGGGCGATTGGTCCGGATAATGACGTGCAGGACATCCGAAGCGTGAGCTTTGAACGGATACTGTACGGAGCAAGAGTTGGTGTTGGAAATACCGATGCCAGTTATTTTACTATTTCAGGGTTTTACGCAAAAGATGATCAGGAATCCGTCGCCTTACCCGAGGATTTAGATGATGATGAGTTATTTTCCGGAAGAAATGCTTCTCCTCCGGCTGAAAATCTTTTGATATCCCCCGAACTTCAGCTTAGCTTTTTTGACCGGTCGTTTCAACTCGGG
>SLJN01000288.1 GCA_007135115.1 Balneolales bacterium | reverse complement strand
TGAAGCCCAATCCCCCGTATTCCTTGGGGAGTTTAAGGTTAAACAACCCGAGTTTTTTCAGGTCTTCGATAATCTTATCCGGTATCTTGCCCTTCCGGTCGATTTCATCTGCGTCGTAATTCTTGAGCAGATAATCTTCAATTTTGTTGCAGAAGTCTTCTACTTCTTTTTTCTCATCCCCTTTTAGCTCATCATAGGGAAGGATGCCCGAGGCATCAAAATTTCCCATGAATAGCTGGCCGGAAAAGGAAGGTTTTTTCCAATCGGTTTCTCGTGATTCTTCCGCTACCTGACGGGACACTTCGGCATCGGTGTTTTTTGAAGTATTCATAATGCTAATCTTTCAGATTTAGGTAATTAAAACTCTTGTCGGGCCAGTTTGTTCAGATCTTTATAGCCCAGTACATCGCGCAGCGACTTTTCGACGAACTCAATGTGTTCGTTTACCGCCGTCCGCGCGGCCTCTGCATCTCTCGACTCTATAGCACCAGCTATTCGGTGAAGTTGTTCGAGAATGACATCTTTGGTATGGGGAAATTGCTGTAGTTTCACTCTGGAAAAAGGAAGAGCAGATCTACTCAGATCTCCTATGGAGTCCATCAAGTGTGTAAAAAGCGTATTCCCCGATGCTCCGGAAAGGTTTTTAAAAAACCGTCCATACGCTTTTTCGACCTCTTCATCAAACCGGTTTTCCCGGTGTGCTTGATCCAGGAAGTCAAGAATCTCACGTAATGAACGAACGTCTGTTTCGGTTCGACGAATCGCTGACAGCTCAGCAGCTGCGGCCTCTACATGTTTTCTAACTTCCAGCAGCTCCCACATTTTATTGTGATCAAATGACAACAACTGTTGCAGCGGGGCTCCAACCGGGTCATCTGTTACAGCCCGGATGTAACTGCCACTTCGCGGCCTAACCTCCAGAATCCCTCTGGATTGCATTTGACTTATTGCTTCCCGCACAGATGAGCGACTTACCCCAAACCTGCGGGCCAAAGTCATTTCCGAAGGAAGTTTATCGCCCGGCTCTAAGCTTTCTTCTTTTATCAGCTCGAGAAGCTGCTCGGTAATTCGATTCTGTAAGTTTGAGCTTTCCATAATGCAAAATTGGTCAGACCAGATATATCACAAAACGAATATGGTATAATGAATAGTTTTCTGCAAGCGCTTCCCGTAAAAATTTTCAGGGGTTTATAAACTTTCAATTCAGCGCGATGAACTTCTAAGATCTGGCGACATCTACAATCTACACTCTGCAATCAAAAATCTGATATCTGCAGGCACAAGCGGGATGATGAAGTTGGGCACAATTAGGTATCCACAGCAAGTAAACCAATAAATTAGAGAGATAGCAGATTGATTTCAAATTGCAGATGTTGGGCCGCTTTGGCAACCAGACAGGCCTATTCAATAGAGCGATCAAATAAGAAGAGATTTTTTTTATATGATATTGGACAGATAACCGGCAATAAATGCGCCTCTCTTGATACACGGAGGTAGTTATATTAGCGCTCAGGTATTATGATCCAAAGGATGATGTAGATCAGAATCGGGGAGCCGATTCCAAAAATAATGGCGATAAGCCAAATAACTCTTACAATAGTGGGATCCCAGCCAAAATATTCGGCGATGCCTCCGCAAACACCGCCAATGTATCCGTCGTCGGTTCGGGTAAGTCGCTTTTTCATGATTCCTCCTGTGTGGGTTTTGTTTATACAAGCTTTACGTGAAGCAGGCAAGGTTGTTTTAACGTATTGGATAATCTTATCCCATACCGCCCATCCGAAATAAAAACCGCTCACTCCTGATGATCTCTTTATGTGAATTAGGGAATGTATCATTGGAAAAATCTTAAACAATTCACCCTAATTTATCTCTGTATGAAATTGTTCATCCTACTATCAGCACTATTGCTTTCCACCAATGTTTATGCAGGCGTACAAGAGGGCGCCATAAAAGGAACCGTTAAAGATCGGGAAAATCAGCAGCGCCTGGTCGGAGTTAATGTTATGTTAAAGGAAAACGAAACAGGCGTTTCAACTGATGATCAGGGGTTTTTCAAATTTGAGAATCTTGAAGCTGGCATCTACACCGTAAGATTCAGCTTTATGGGATATCGCACTTATTATGAAACCGATGTCGTAGTCAGGAGCAATCGTTCACAAAACATCGAAATTGAGCTTCAACCTCAAGCTGTCGAAACCGATGAACTGACTATTACCGGAGGCTATTTTAATCGGGATGATGCCAATCCGGTGAGCCGCTCTACGATGAATGCTGAGGAAATCCGCCGATCACCCGGTTCAGGGCAGGAATTGAGCAGAGTTTTGCATTCCATGCCCGGAGTAGCTTCAGGCGGAGAGGTGAGTCAGGATGTAATGGTTCGTGGTGGAAGTCCATCAGAAAATGGGTATTACATTGATCAAATTCCAATCCCGAGTGTTCAACATTTCGAAATGCAGGATGGTTCTTCCAACGGACCGATTGGCGTCGTTGATACGGACCTGATCCGTGATATAGAATTCCACACCGGCGGATTTTCAGCCGCTTATGGCGGTCATATGTCTTCTGTAACCAATATTAGTTACCGACAACCATCATCCGATGGCATTCACGGCAGTGCAAATCTGAATATGGCAGGCTTCGGTGGTAAGTTCGAGTCCCCTTTCGCCGACGAGTCCGGAAGCATTATTATTTCCGGTCGCCGAAGCTATCTCGACCTTATCGCTGAAGCCATTAATACCCGAGGCGCCCCTCGCTATGGTGATTTTCAGGTTAAATCAACCTGGGAGCCGGATGAAGATAATCGGCTTACTTTCCTTAATATCTACGGAGATAGTGAAATTGCATCCACACAGGAGGAAGGCAGAGATGACGGGTGGCATACGTACCTCGAATCACGAAATCTGCAAAATACCACCGGTCTTAACTGGCGAAGAATTCACTCAGATTATTTCTATTCCAACACTTCGGTTTCTTACTCGCTTGTGCAGGACAATACCTCGATGTTTTTCGTGGAAAGCGGAGACACCGAAACCGATTTTGATGTAGATCGCCGGTTTGCACATCTTCGCAATCACAACTACTGGAACATGAATGCGGGACACCGTCTTGAATTTGGCATGGATGCCCGATATAAATCCGGTGATTATGATTTATTTGTTGCCGAAGATATCATGCCTACCGGTTATGTACGCGAAGAGACCAAAAGGGATATCAGCCTGGAAGGGTACCATGCAGGAGCTTACGGGAATTTTTTGATACGTCCGTTCGACCGACTTGACTTGTCGGTTGGGCTGCGAGGAACCTATTATTCACTGAGTGAGCAGATCGAGTTGGAACCAAGATCCACCCTTTCCTTTAATTTTTTGCCTCGCCTCACTTTTAACGCTTCTGCGGGTATGTACCATCAGCATGTACCGTATTACTATCTCGCTCAGGATGAAAGCTTTGAAGATCTACCTCCGATGCAAACCCGTCATTTGGTAGCCGGATTAGAATACATGCTTGCTGAAGAAACCCGGCTAACATTCGAAGTTTATGACAAACAGTACCGCGACATCCCCATTCAACCCGAAGATGCCTCCACTCCGAATCTTCAATATGTGCCGGATGGTACCGGATGGTACGATGAGCTGATTCCTGAGGGCGAAGCGTATGCCCGGGGAATTGATTTTATGCTTCAAAGAAAGCTCGCAAAGGGGTTTTACGGACAGGTTACCGCTTCTTTTTTCAGGAGCAAGTACAGAGATCTGAATGGAGACTGGAGAAGCCGCGATTATGACATCGAATATCTTTTTAATGTTATCGGCGGCTACCGTCTTAATGATAACTGGGAGTTTAGTGCTCGCTGGACCTACATGGGCGACCAACCGTATACTCCGATTGATGAGCAAGCTTCAGCAGCCAATGGCCGCACAATCCTCGAAAACACCTGGTTTAACGAACAACGAATGCCGGCGCACCACTCTTTATTTCTTCGTTTCGACCGTCGATTTTTCCTGAGCAACCTCACTATGGTCACCTTTTTTGAACTCTGGAATGCGTACAATCGGGAAAATACTCGCAGATATTACTGGGATAACAATCAAAATGAGATCGGCAGAGAAATGCAGTTTAACACCTTGCCGGTTGGTGGCATCGAAATTCAGTTTTAGGAATGATTATACTCTATGCTCATGAGAAAAACTTTAACAAACATAGCTCAACTGATTTCGTGCCGAGATTCATGGTGGAAAGTGATAACGGAAATCCTGATATGGGGAATTCTGACCGGTTTTGTGATCCGGTTCTTACTCGATTTTATAATTGAAGAATTTTCACTCGGGTTTCACCATACCATCATCATAGCAACTGTTTACTCGGCCGTTTTTGTAATTTTGGGCCGGGTTACCCAAACCTTGACGGATCGCTACTTTCCATTCCGAGACCATTATGATCTGCTTTATCAGATTCTT
>SLJN01000299.1 GCA_007135115.1 Balneolales bacterium | reverse complement strand
CTGCTTACACACAGTCATATGAGACGTGAAGATGCCCAGGATCGTTTCCGGGAAACGGAATTTGAATTCCGGGTCCTGGATAGTGAGGTGGTCAATGCATTTGCGCTTCCGGGGGGGTACAACTACGTGACTCGCGGAATGCTGGCTCACATGGAAAATGAAGCACAGCTGGCGATGGTTCTGGGGCATGAAATCGGTCACGTCGCGGCGCGGCATGCCTCTCAACGAGCAGCGAGACAGCAGGCCGGTCAGATTTTACTTATCGGAGGAGCTGTTCTTGGTCAGGAATTATTGGGATTGCCCGGTCAGGATTTACTGCAACTTGGCAGTGCCGCCGCACAACTGGTTTTTCTCAGTTACAGCCGTTCCAATGAGCGGGAGGCGGACAGGCTCGGCGTAGAGTATGCGGCTATGGCAGGGTATAAATCCGATGAGGGAGCAGGGTTTTTCGTTACCATGAAGAGGCTCACCGAAAGAGCCGGAGCCGGATTGCCGAATATCCTTTCCTCCCACCCCGATCCGGGAAACCGTGAACGCGATATCAAACGGATGGCCGAGGAGTGGCGTGAAAAAGGGTATGAGCAAAACGAAGTTGGCCGCGATCGCCTTTTTGATCATATAGACGGCATGATATGGGGCGTAGATCCGCGAAAAGGGCTGATTGAAGATGAGCGCTACTATCACCCCGATAATGAGTTTACCTTCCCGCTTCCATCCGGATGGAAATCCATGAAACAGCGTAATCAGGTGCTTGCCCATACCGAAGATCAAGAGGCAGTGATGTTATTTGAGCCCTCTTCGGCGGAGACAGAAGAAGAAGCTATCAGAAGAATTACCAATCAGGACGGAATGCAACAAGTCGACCTTGAAGAAGATCCTCGCAGTGATATAGGAGCCTGGAGGGGCACCGCATTAGTTGAGAGTGATGGCACGATGCTTCAGCTCTTTCTTTATGCGATAAAACACGAAGGACAGGTTTACCGCTTCCTGGGTGTGACTAAAGCGGATAAATTTGAAAACTATCAGTCTGATTTTGTGAGCTCCGGCAGAGGATTTGAGCGGCTTACCGATCAGCAGTACCTCGACATTCAACCGGTACGCGTTTCCATTGAAACTGTAGAGCAAGAAACCACTTTTGAAGAGCTGTTACCTGATGAGCTTCCTCGCGGAGTAGAGGCTGAGGAAATAGCCATCATGAACCAGCGCTATTTGGATGATACCATAGAGGAAGGGAGTCGGATTAAGATGCTGCAGGAGTGAGAATGAAAAATTGGGGGATATCGTCTTGCTGAGCAAGAAGATAGATTTTCAGTTGATCATCTTCTTTTATCACTTTTGCATCGAAAATGAAATCGAGATCCATGGATTTTTCGTATCGCTGAACAAACTGACCTTCTCTGTCAAATTGATCTATCAAGAGGTTTCCGTCGGCTAAGTAGTCTTCTTCGGATAGGGCAAAGAAGTAATCGTCATCTACAATACTGAAACCTCTGAATAAACCCTTGGGTCTGAAACCACTTCCCTCATGAGGCTCCCGGCTGGTGTTATGCTCATAACCTTCTTCATAATCCGGATGCTCTAATTTGATATCCTTATTGAGTTCTCCCTGCTTATCATAAACCTGTAGATAGGGCAGGAAATAAAAAGCAATAATAATATCATTGTTATGAATTGCATAATGCGGTCTGTTTAAAATCGCAGGTGTAATTTCCCGATAAGAGTGCATATGGCCAAAAGTGGCAACTTTATTCCCGTCAACATCAAATGATTCAATGAGTTTAAATCGATCAGCTGGCCCTAAAAGATCGGCACTGAATTTGTAAATGTGGTCATTTACGATAAAAGATTGAGGGATATAATCTCCTATAGTATAAGTATCCCATTCTCCGGTAGCTTTATCGATCATTTGCATCCGCCGGTTGCCCTGGTCCACTACATAGAGCATATTATTTTGCGGCTGGTAATCAATTAAATAAGGCCGTTCAAACTCTTCCGGTCCGGAGCCTTCCCGGCCAATATCATCTAAGTAGGCCCCATCTTTTGAAAATTTGTGTATCACATGCTGAGACATATCTACGGTGTAGATATAATCTTCGCTCAACGCAAATCGGTGAGGACTTTCCATAAAGTGTTCATCATACTCAGGAAAGTTGTTGAGTATGGTGAGTTCTTTATTTTCTCTATCATCTGCAGTGAATGCTAAACCAAACAATAGTTGGAAAACTATAAAACTCATGATGAAGATTGTTTATAGAAGCTGTTTTGATTGGTAACAATGGCGAAATGCCACTTCCAACTAATGTGTGCGTATTTTTGATGAAAGTCAAACTATTTTATTAGTTTAGTTGGTTGCTTCTTTAAAAGTTAAAGCTTCTGTCTAAAGCAAGAGTTTGGTAGTGTTACTTCTCCCCGGTAATCAAATACTCCGCAATCTTGGAAGAGGAGAGCACTCCCGGTAACCCGGCTCCCGGATGCGTACCGGCTCCGACAAAGTACAGGTTATCAAATTCCTCAGAGCGGTTATGCGGACGAAACCACGCTGACTGCGTCAGCAGCGGCTGAACCGAAAACGCCGAACCCAGATAGCTGTTGAGCGTATCCTGAAAGTGCAGCGGATCAATATAGTGCTCGGCGACGATATGCTTTTGCAGGTCAGGCAGGTAGTTTTCTTCCAGAAATTGCATGATGCGATCCCGGTAGACTTTTGCCGTTTCATTCCAATCCACATCAGCGCCAAGGTGTGGAACCGGTGAGAGCACATAAAAGCTTTCACAGCCGTCCGGAGCGAGGGACGGGTCGGTTATGGTGGGCATGTGCAGATACAGTGAAAAGTCATCTGCCAGTGTGCCTCCGAAAATATCCTTTATCAATTCCTTGTAGCGCTCGCTCAGGATGATGTTGTGATGCTTCAGATTGGTATCATTGTAGCGCCGGTCAGTGCCGAAGTAAATCACAAAGAGCGACATGCTGTAGTTCATCCGCTCAATTTTGCGGTTGGTGTAGACGCGCCGGTGCTGCTCAGGAATCAGGTTGCGATACGTAAAGGCGACATCGGCATTGGAAATGACCTCATTATAAGTTTTATGAGAACCATCATTAAAACTTAGTCCTGAAATCTTCCGGTTATCGACGGTTAGCTCCTTCACCTCGGCATTGTAATGGATGGCTCCGCCCAACTCTTCAAAAAGCTTAACCAGTCCGTTGACGATACTTCCGGTGCCTCCCATGGCATAATGCACACCCCACTCACGCTCTAAATAGTGAATCATCGAATAAATGGAAGTTGTATCAAACGGATTGCCTCCAACCAATAGCGGATGGAATGAAAAGCAGCGGCGCAAAAACTCGTGCTCAATGAACTGTTTTACGTAGCTGTAGACACTTTTGTAGGATTGTAGTTTGATTAAATCGGGTGCTACCCTGAGCATGTCGGAAAATTTCAGAAAGGGCTCATCGGCCAGTTCAACAAACCCTTTTTCAAAAATGGCACGGGTTGATTGAATAAACTGCTTGTAGCCCTCCACATCCGCCGGATTCCATCTGTGAATTTCATTGGTGATAAACTCATCGTTGTTGTTGTAGTCAAAATGATCACCGAAATGATTAAATATGCGGTAAAACGGGTCGCAGGGAACAAGTTCGAAATAGACTTCTTTTTTTTTGCCGGCGAGTTCAAATAATTCATCAAACAAAAAAGGAGCGGTGATTACGGTAGGGCCGCCGTCGAAAGTGAAGCCGTTTTTCTCATAAACATAGGCGCGGCCACCGGGTTTATCGCGCTTTTCAAAAATCTCTACTTCATAGCCACGCGCCGCCATCCTGATCGCCGCTCCGAGACCGCCGAATCCGGAGCCAATAACTGCAATACGTTTCATAAAAATCGGATAAAATGTGGGTTAATGATTGAGGCCTAAAGGCTAACCGAAAACGGGCCACAATAGTTCATCAGGATGGGCAGAAAAAAACAAGGCAGATAGGGGGCACCTACCTGCCTTAATGTTCTCCGGTAGCTTAACCCCTAAAAAAAGCTCGCCGGAGTTCTTTGTTTGAGATGAAGTGTTTATCTGTGGTGGTATAGCTATTATGTAAGCTATACCCAAAAACGTTACAAAGTTTGTAGAAAAAATTACTTGAACATCGAAGTTATTTTAAATTTAGATATTCAAAGTTGAACACACAAGTGTAAGGCCAAAAAAATCTTATAGCGGTTAGGTGTAGCGAAATCAGTACTGTACTTGTTTAACAAAACCTTCATATCCGTTTCGCTCTAATCTTCTTTGGGCGCGTTCTGCCCTACTTTTTCTGGTGTAGTTGCCATAATAAACCCTGTAAATTGTTCCGCTTTCCACATCTACCTGTTCAACGCTGGCGCCGCGGCCAATATCATCAACAACGGCTTCGGCATCCGATGATCGGTTGAAGGAGCCGACTTGCACGGTGTAGATTTCTTTGTTCAAAT
>SLJN01000345.1 GCA_007135115.1 Balneolales bacterium | reverse complement strand
GCCAGAGTGGCTGAAGTAAGTGTCTACATCGAAAAGCAATATCACAAAAAAGGGGTGGGCTCCCTTTTGACGAACCAGCTTGTGGAGTGTTCGGAAGAAAATGGCATTTGGACACTTCAATCCATTATATTTCCTGAAAATAAGGCAAGTATTACCCTGCATAAAAAGTTTGGGTTTCGCTTAGTGGGTTACCGGGAAAAAATCGCAAAAAACCGGCAGGGGAATTGGCAGGATACGATATTGATGGAGCGCAGAAGCACCCAGGTTGAGTAGAATAAATTATATATGAATTATTGACTGAGGTTGGTTGTTATAACAGCTAACATCAATAAAGGGGTAAGTGAATGAAGTCAGCCGTTACAAGCGGACTTTTAAGTATCTTATTAATTGCAGCATGCGCATCTCCGGAAGAAGAGGTTGAAGAAATCTACGACCTCGAAGAGATTGTGGAGATCGACACGCTTACGGCGGTGACCAGCTATAGTCCTACCAGCTACTTTCTCTATCGTGGTGAGCCGATGGGATATAACTATGAGATGCTTAAGCGGTTTGCTGATTACCTGGATGTTGAACTTGAGCTCAAACTTTCCCGCAGCCTTTCGGAAATGTTTGATATGATCCATTCGGGCGAGGTTGACCTTATTGCACACAACTTAACCGTTACCGGCAGCCGTGCTCGTCAGGTTGCTTTCACCCGCCCTTTGAACACCACCCGGCAGGTACTGGTCCAGCGGAAACCTGAAAACTGGCGTCAAATGCGCGCCCATGAAATCGAGCGCGAACTGCTCCGCTCACCTATCGACTTAAATGGCAAGGATGTTCACGTTCGTGAAAACTCGGCTTTCATGTCACGACTGCAAAACCTCTCTGATGAGATCGGTGGTGAAATCAATATTGTGGAAGCTGATGAAGATGTGATGACCGAGGATCTCATCGCCAAAGTTGCCGAGGGAGAAATAGATTATACCATTGCTGACCAGAATATGGCGCGAATCAACGAAGCCAATTTTCCTATCCTGGATTCGCAAACCGAAATCAGCTTACCTCAGAATCTTTCCTGGGCCGTCCATCCGAGATCGGTAACCCTGCTAACAGAGTTGAATGATTGGCTGGAAAGCTTTCAGCGCCAGACTGATTATTATGTTATCTACAACAAGTATTTCGAAAACCGCACGGCGTATCGCAACCGTCTCCGAAGCGACTTGCTTTCGGTTCATTCCGGACGGATTTCCCAGTATGATGAAATTATTCAACGCCATGCCGAAGAAATTGACTGGGACTGGCGGTTGCTGGCCGCATTGATTTTCGAAGAATCAAGATTTAATCCCAATGCTCGGTCCGGAGCCGGCGCCGTTGGGTTGATGCAGTTGTTACCCCGCACGGCTCGATCATTTGGAGCTTCCAACCCGCGCGACCCGGAACAGAACCTGAGGGCCGGCACCAGTTTCATCACCTGGCTCAGCAATTACTGGGAGGAACACATTGAGGATGAAGAAGAAAGGATGAAATTCATCCTCGCCTCTTACAATGCCGGACAAGGACACGTTCAGGATGCCCGCAGGCTGGCTGTAGCTTTCGAGGATGCCGACCCGGATATCTGGACCGATAACGTTGATCGCTACATGCTCAAAAAAGCCGACCGGGAGTACTTTAATCACGAAGTCGTGCGACATGGTTTTGCGCGGGGCAGCGAGCCGGTCAATTACGTCAACCGAATTTTCAACATGTACAACCACTACGCGCTGGTAACCGACTTTCATGGGTTGATTGATCCGGAAGATGAATTAGCTCGCGCGGATTAAAAAATATTGGCTAATTCCCCCGCAGGCACATATAAATCCGATTCGTTATAAACGTTATCCTTATTAGGTGATGGTTATTTTTCCTCCTCCCGATAACCTTTTTAACGGAGCCTGCCATGTTAAGCGCTGTCATTATTACCCAGATACTTCTGTTCGCCTACTTTGTGCTGATTAGCTATGTGAACCTCTACCCGTTCAACAATATCGCTCATACTTACAGCGATGTTCACTACACCGACCGAACCCTCGGTATGATCTTTATCGGGTTAGCCCCGTTCGGATTCCTGTTCTCCATACCTCTTTTAATGCTCTTCGGTACGGTTTTAATGACCCTGTTTCTGGTTAACGGCATCGTTACCTGGTGGGTACCTTATTTCGGCAAACCTACCGTTGCCTGGGCTCAAACCTATCAACAGATTCATAAACCGACACTGGTATTTCTGCCCGGTAAAGAAGCCAAACCGGCTCCTAATGCCGAACATGTAATTTTGCACGGTCTTGCCCTCACCGCAACGACACTGAGTATTGTTTATCTGGCCGGAAGCTGGCCATTATTCTAAACCGGAAGATTCACGAAAAGATCAACAGTTCTCCGTCACTGCGATCTTTAGATGTGGGCTGCAACGTTTACGCCTTCATTAACGGGATGCCTTGCCCACTACTAAATTTCCTGGTGAATAAAGCAGGTTAAGATTTTTCGTGTTTTTGATATAACCTATACGCCATACCTCCAAAAAGTCCGGCCGCAGCAAACAACAAAAACTGCAAGAATGTCGATAGCCAAAGGGTAAGCAGCTCAGCCCTCCAGCCAAGAACGACAATAATTGCCGCTGCGGCCAGACTACTCACCGCCAAAACGGTATACCGGACCCTTGCCTGTTTGATCTCTTCCATGTTGGTATTATTGAGTTCAACCCGTGAATATCAACAGAAGATCAGGCAAAACCAACAACGTAACCGGGGTGAATTTTGGAGTGAAGTTTAATCACCCGGTTTACACCGGCCACTCCTCTCCGTTCCAACACATTTCCCAGAAAAGCCACTCATACCGGCTTGAGATCACAAAAAGTTCCGTCAGATGTTTTTTGTGGTCTTCCGTAGCGCCTTCACTCAACCGGTTCATTTCGGCTTTGAGCCATTCGGCCGCCTCCCCGAACTCCTCTGAGGCATATTGTTGAATCCATTCAGCATACCTTTGATCTTCCGGATTTCCCTGTTCAGCAAGCCGTTTTCCGATATAATGATACCCCCAGGCGCAGGGCAGAAGTGCGGCGACCAACTCACTCATAGAACCATCGGCGGCGGTTCGCACCAAAAAATCCGTGTAGGCTCGGGTCGTCGGCCACATCGGAGTGGCTTCCAGCTCGGCATTTGAGATATTGAACTTTGCCGCATATTCGCGGTGCAGCGCCATTTCTGTGTTGAGCGTCATATTCAAAACTCCGGCAAACCAGCTCATGGATTCAAGCCGGTCTGATTTAGCAACTCCCCATGCAAAAATCCGGGAAAACTCTATCAGGTACCGGTAATCCTGGCGCACCCATCTTTTGAATATTTCTTCATCAAGGGTTCCATCGCCGAGTCCTTTTACAAAAGGATGCTCAAGTTGTTTATCCCATATAGGTTTAGCTGCATTATACAATTCATCAGTGAAACTCATAATAGTTCAGTTTTAAAATATTGCGGTTTAAGATTTAGCCTTCAGGTTTACTTACATCTTGAGTTATGATTGGATACCCGGCCACTGAGCTCCGGTATAGGCCATCTCCCAGAAGGAGATTTCGTATTTCACAGTGAGTTCAAAGATATCCTCCATGCGCTGATGCTCAGCTTTGCCCACATCGGAGGCCATGGCATCCAGCTCACCCTGCAAATAATTCACATACTGACCGAATTCCTCACTCGCCCAGTTTTCCACAAACGGGTACCATTTGGACTGCGGATCAAGCCCTTCTTTTACCACCAACCAGGCATCGTGATAAGCTTTTTCGGCAGTATATAGCAGGGTATAGGCTTCCGGATAGGATGCTGTGTAAGCCGTCGCCATCAAAAACTGTATGTAAGCATGGTTGATAAACCACGGTTGTACGCCTTCAAATGAGACGCCTACGGCATTGGCTCGCTCTTCGAATAAATCCATTTCTTTGTTGAGCATGGCAACCACATCCGAGTGGGGCTTCCAGTGGTGCAGGGGTCCTTTCGGAACCAGGGCGGAAATGAAAGGAATAGCTGCCCGTACAAATAGATAATCCTGTTTCATCCATTGGGCAAAGATATCATCAGCAATTTTGCCGTCGCGGGTTTCAAGCAGGAACCGGTGAGAGGTCATCTGGTTCCAGAGTGTTTGATGTTTTTCGAGCTGCTGCTGTGTAAATGACATAGCAAGCCTCCTTGCAAAAATTGTAGTATTCACTGTTATCGGCTGAATGTTCACAGCTGCCATTCGGCTTATTCCCTGAATGTGACTGTGAATCGTGAATCTACTGAGGAGGAAGGGAGAGAAGTGCAGGAACGGGGAGCTTGTGCCGGTTATGACACGCGCCCGGCTCTTACCGCAATCCCTGCGCCGGTATTATCCGGATCAGGTGCTATGGGTGTAATCTCAGCCCTGTCTGTTTAGAAACAGAGCACCCCAGCGGCCACACGCCGAGTTTTATGTGGCGAGACCAAGG
>SLJN01000406.1 GCA_007135115.1 Balneolales bacterium | reverse complement strand
TAATGGCGACCTCATGTAATACTAAGTCCGGAGCTGCCGGAGGCGGCGCAGGACGACCGAAAGCTGGAGCGTTGGCTCCCCTCGGCCGCCCCTCATTTCATTCGGGGCTTGAGTGGATGGTTGCGCGTTAATCCCCGGGTTGCACTACGCTAAGCTCCGTTCCACCCGGGGCTTTTTGTTCGGCCGTCCTCCGCTGCGCTACGGACTTTTGGATCAGACGAAGTTGTTAGGGTAATTGTTCTTTTTTTTGCAACTACTAATGCCCATTAATATTCATATAAAGGAGTTATAGGCAGTTGAGTTAGTATTCAATTCAGACGAAGTGTGCTCAATTTTTAGGCTTAGCCAATTGGTGAGGGTGACTGATGGAGTTTAAGGATCAACGCCCTTCAATCTCTTTTTCCCTGAGTCGCTGCTGTTCTTCGAGAAAAGCTTCCCGTTCTTCGTTTCGCTCTCTTTCCACGTCATCTTCAGGCTCGAGGTGGTGCTCCCAATCAAATTCTTCGCGGTGCCAGTAAAGCTGGTCATCTTTTACACTGAAGACGGTATAGCCGGGTTTGTGTCCTCTCCAATTTCCTCCCCACCATGCCGCCGATACCGCCTGACTGGTGATATACCAGATGCCGTTGTAATAAAAATCCTCTACAATGTGCATATGCCCCTGAAGCACCGCCTTTACGTTGTGGCGTTCCAGGATTTCACGTAATTCCCGATTATCCTGGCAAACCCGGCCGTGCATGGCTTTCATATCCTTATCCCCCTCAATCTGACCGATATTACAAAATGCGGCGATGTGGGTGACCAGCACGGTCGGTTTATTATGATTTTTTCCGAGATCCCAGCGCAGCCACTCTAACTGTTCCTCTCCGAATCGGGCTTCATAGGAAGGGCCGTGATCAACTTCAACCGGATAGATGGAATCCAGCATAACAAAATGCCATCCGCCGTAATCAAAACTGTAATAGGGGGCGTCCATATTAAGACGATCCATAATCAGTTTTTTTCCGATATCGGGATCGTCCTTTTCCACTTTTCTGCCTTCATTCCATCCTAATACATCGTGGTTGCCGATGCAGTGGTACCAAGGCATATCCAGCTGGTTGGTAATGGATTTATACAGCTCAATCTGGTCTTCAAATTCGTCTTTTTCGGTATAAAGACCATCAAAAGGACCGTCACCGCCCATCAGCGCGAAATCGGGTTGGATCTCAAGTTGGTTTACGTTGTCGATGCAGGTTTGGTAGCCTTCATCGCCCTTCCGGGCCCGGCGAACATGGGAGTCGGTCAGATGAATAAATGTGAAGTCAGGGTCATCGACAACTCCTTTGGAGTGACCGGATTTTCGGGATGATCCCAGTAAACCAAAGCCGGCTCCGCCTACGAAAAGCTTTTTCAGAAATGACCGGCGGCCGGAAGGGTTAGATTTATCGTTTCCCGCCATAAGAAAGCTGATTTACTTATCCTGAAGTTTTAAATGATCGGTGGGTGCTCCCGATTCTTCATCTCCGGTATATAAAAGGATTGTATAACTCGATTCCCCTTCAACTTCAATTTCTGATTCGTATATCACAACCTCGCTACCGCTTTCGGTCATACTCATGGTAACATTCCCCGGTGAAATGGAATCGTACCGAACCAACTCTTGCTGAGGGTCATTATTAAAATCGATTTCAACCAGTGTCGGCGGAACTTCCGGGTCTGAAATATCGGCATCACCATCGGTAAAATATACATCGAGCGACGGGGAGTATTTAAATGCATTGAAAACGCGAATTCTCGTATCCCCACGCGGATCGGTCACATCGTCATTCTCAACTGCTCTTACAATCACCGAATCATCCTGGTTCTGGAATGCGTAAATGTTATAATTGCGGTCCAGCTCTATAAAATTTGATCGCTCCGAAAACAGGGTATCTGTGCCATCTTTTATAAAATTTTCCTTTTCAATTTGTTCACTCATATCCACTGAAAAGTTGACAGGACGAGTAGCAGTCTCAAGCATTTGTTCATTTTGTTCTAATGACTTCCGTTCATTTGTATCTTCCTCATCACCAAATAATACGGTTTCTAACACTTGCTCTTCATTATCAGGACCAAGAGTAAACGATCTATCATCCCTATCTTCCCATCCATCATTCGGTAAATCTCTTCCATCAAAGGGAGAAATAAAATACCTGTACTCCAAATTATCATCTTCATTGCCTTCTACAGGGATATTCGTGGAATAAACATCATTTTCTTCATGCTCAAGTTTTAATTCCTCATCATCACCCCACGCATTCATGTCACCTCGTAATTTGACAATATCGCTCGCATTTTTATTTAGTAAAGTTACAAGACGGCGACCAACACTTACTGATTCATAATCTGTTAATTCAAGATGTTCGACTTCTGAAAACAGGTCTTTATCTCCGATAGCAAGGTCAACTTTAACCTCTTCTAAAAGATTCATCAGACGAATTTCCCCCTTTCCATCAGGGTATTCATCGCCTGTTCCTTCCATATTTGTAAAAAGCTCATCACATGATGAGAATACAAAAACCATCAAGAACAGGGTTGCGACTAAAAAGCCAGGTATGTTTTTTCTCATAATCAGTACCTTTAGAATTTAAAAACTGAAAAAATTACGATCGTAATTACGGAAGCACGACTTAGTCATCATCCGGTTGAAATTCAGGCGCATCTTCATCATCCTCATCTTCTTCGTAAGTGAGGCCGTCGCCAATTTCGGCATGATCGGGTATTTCGATCGGCAATCTGCCCAATGGCGCATTTTCACCTTTCAAGGTCTCCACAGCCGCTTCAATCGTTGATTCGGTGGGCGACCAGGCACAAACATAGGCATCAATTTCAGGTACAGCTCCGATGAAATAGGGATCACCGAAGGATACCACGCCCATTGGCTGGTCGAGGTCAGACAGCTCCTCAAGAGTTTCCTCAACGATATCCGGAAGATCGAGATCTCCGGCTCCGGATCGGGCAACTACATAGGAATGAGCGATGATTTTATCCGCCTCCTCAGCTTTTGCCATCAGGCTGTCAATTTCCTGCTCGTTCGTGCGGGGGTCGATTAAGGCAGTTGATACATTTGGAAACTCATCTGTAAAGTTTTCATTAAAGTAGCTGCCAATAGGCATGCTTGTAGCTGTAGGACCATACCGGTGAACATTCATCCGCTGATTTTCGCGATCGGCAATAGTCAGAAGCAGAATTTCATCGTCGGTATCGGGATCAAGCGGAAACAACTCGTCATCATTTCGCACCAAGGTCATGGACCGGCGGGCGATATCCTTGGAAAGTTGCCGGTTATACTGATTTCCCACGATGTCACGCACTTCTTTAAGTTCGGTTTCACGTTGGTTGTTCAAGTCCATGATTTTCTTGGCTGACAGAATGCGCCGAACCGATTCTTCTACCTGATCTTTGTCAATATCACCAAGTCGAACAGCCGCAACAACCGCTTCTATGGCAGTTTGAGGCTCAGGAGGAAGCAAAACGACATCCACGCCTGCATTTACGGCTTTAACGGCGGCTTCATCACGGGCATAATTCAGGTCGATACCGAACATATCCATGGCATCGGTAACAATGAGACCATGGAAGTTCAGGTCGTCACGTAATAAATTCGTCATAACATTGCGGGAAAGTGTCGCAGGAAGTTCTTCATTTTCTGTGATTTCCGGCATTGCAATGTGAGCGCTCATGATCGACATCACACCTTTATCAATCATGTGGCGGAAGGGTTTGAGTTCGATTCCCTCCAGCCGGTCCCGGCTGTTTTCGATGGTGGGGAGGGTCACGTGAGAATCCATATCTGTGTCTCCGTGTCCGGGAAAGTGTTTACCGGTTGATATCATCCCGCCGTCGTGAAGTCCGCGCGTATACGCCTCAGCCATCTCACCGACTTTTTCGGGATCCTCTCCGAACGCTCTTACGTTAATGACCGGATTATCCGGGTTGTTGTTGACATCACCAAGTGGGGCAAAATTCTGGTGCACGCCCAGCACTCGTCCTTCCTCTGCTGTTGCCCGTGCCATCCGATATGCCAAACCGGGATCACCGGCTGCTCCGACTGCCATAGCAACCGGGAACATTGTTCCTCGCCGAAGCCGCATTGAAACGCCACTTTCAAAGTCGGCACTGATGAGCAACGGGGTATCGGCTTTGCCTTGAAAATCATTGGCCAACATAGCGAGCTCATGTATATCACCGGCGAAAAAAGTGAGTCCGCCAACCCCAAGTTCCTCCACATATTCGCGAACTTGCTGGTACTGATCCGAGTCCCGGCTGATATAATGGGCATTTACACGAGGCACCATCATTTGAGCCACTTTTTCTTCGAGTGACATATTCTGCAAGGTTTCCTCGACCCAGCCCTCGGTTTGCAGAAGCACTTCTTTAACATCCTCATTGCTGTTGATGTCAGCAAAATGCCTTACGGTTTTTTCCACAACTTCCGGCGTATCGGGCTCCTCCGGCTG
>SLJN01000314.1 GCA_007135115.1 Balneolales bacterium | reverse complement strand
CGCCGGTTTGGATGATTCGGTCGGTGTAAGAACTATCCGCATGGACAATGATGCCCTTGTGACCGCGAAGTTCGCCAAGTGACTGCGCCAGGGATTTTAAAAAGACAGGTTCATCGAGATGGGCGTAGTCGAGCAGAAGTAAAAAATTCATTCCTTCAGGTTTTATTCAAATCGGTTGAGGTAAAAGAGTAGGGAAGCAGATAGGAGGAGTAGATGGTGGATTCGGTCAGATCCCCATGGAACATGTGTACCGGCTGGTTGGGAAAATGTTCACAAATTACCTGCCGGCATGCACCACAAGGGCTTACAAACTCTCCTTTTCGCGCGTGAACAAAAAGTTCATCAAAAGAGGAAACGCCAAAGGCATACGCTGTGGCTATGGCAACGCGCTCGGCACATAAGCCGGTCTGCCAATCTGAGAACTCAACGTTCACTCCGCGAATGTATCGGCCATCGGATATTTTTAAAAGACAGGATACTTGAAAATCTGAATTGGGTGTCACTGCCTGATCCAGAAGTTTTTGAAGCGTGGGAAATACGGAAATATCAGACTTTAAAAACGGGTTATACCAATTTTCGGAGGGTAACGAGTCACCAAATTCAAATGAAATAGAGAAATCGCTTTCCCAAAATTGCCGCCTGTGCTCAGGTATGTGAAATGACTTAGGTGCGGTCAGCTTTTGCGGTTGATCACCCTGACTCAAGCACTGACTGATAGCACTTTGATCTGCGTGAATCGTCAGGGGATAGCTGATATTTTCAACCCGAACGCCGGGATAGTACTTTCCGCTTTTCCCTTCAACCACACACACCTCCCGTTCACCTGAAAAAGGCACGTAGGCGCTATTTGTCAGCAATTTCCAATCCATCTTGTTGCTCCAGACTTTTCATTACAATATCGGCAATTTCAGCCCTGATCTGATTGATATCCGAACCATACGAGCGGTTCGGAAAGGTGCGGTTCGACAGGAGGATGATGGAAAGATTTTCGTCAGGATCAATCCATAAACTGGTGCCGGTAAAACCGAGATGACCGAATGTTCGCTCACCCGTAAGTTGACCGGCCGTGGTAAACCCGTCTTTGCTTTTTAAATCAAAACCGAGTGCCCGATGGCCGGGGGTATCCTGTAATTCCGTAAACTTCTCAATCGTTTCAGGGCTGATATAATTTCTTCCGGCATACGTACCCTCGTTAAGCAATAAGTGGCTGAATATACTGAGATTTTGCGCCGTTGAAAACAATCCGGCATGACCGGCAACGCCACCGAGGTAATAGGCTCTTTCATCATGCACTTCCCCGCGAATTTCTTTGTTTCTGTAGATGGTGTCGTTTTCGGTTGGCGGGGTGCGGTTTGCATAATTGCGGGATCGATGTAGCGGATTAAACATGGTCCACTGCATGCCCAACGGGTAATAAAAGTTCCGGGTTAAATACCGGTGCAGGGATTCCCCGGTGACATCTTCGATGATATTTCCCAACAGGATAAATCCGAGATCACTGTAGGTATATTTTTCGCCGGGATCGTTTTCCAGTTCTTCGGAACGAATGGCTTCTAAAAGCGCCTGCCGTTCGGTGATTTCATCAACATAGGTGCGAAAAGCCGGCAGACCGGAAGTGTGGTTGAGCAGGTGTTTTATGGTGATCTCATCCCGTGGAGATTCCTCGAAATCAGTCAAAAAGTCGGCGACTTTATCATCCAGGCTGAGCTCGCCTTCGTCGACCAGTTTCATCGCGGCAAGGGTGGTGGCGGCAACTTTGGTGATGGAGGCCACATCGTACATATCGGTTTTGTTGACCTTGCGGCGCTTGGTATAATCATGATAACCGAAGCTTTCGTGATAGGCGAGAATTCCGTTGCGTGCCACCGCCACGGAAGCCCCGGGAAAAACGGAATCCCGAATCGCTTGATTTATGGTAGATTCAATTTTTCTCAGCTTTTGCGAGTCGAATCCGGCGATTTCGGATTTATCTTCCCGAAGGATGGACTGAGGGATTTCAATGCCGTCTCCTTTGTCGTATAGACCGGGAATTCCAATCGGGAGTTTGCCGCCGATTTCTGAGGCGCCAAAAAGGGCATCCGTGGCAGCCTGAACCTGTGAGGAAGCTGTTGACCAAGCGGATAGATGAATATCAGCGTCGGGGAAATCCTCAAAAACATACGGGTTACCGAAGGAAACCAGTGCTGTCGGCGTGTTTACGTTTTGCAGACGCGAGAGAAACTGCCGCTGTTCCCGGCTCAGTTGAATGCTTTGAGAGGTTCGCACGCGAATGTAAGATCCTAGTATGACCAAATCCGCCCGCTGTGCATCGCGGATCATGGCTTCCACATCATCGGGATGGGTTCGGCGGTCGAAAATGCGAAAACCGACATCCGGATGATACGATCTCACTGCCCGAGCAAAAGAGTTTCCGGTTGATCCGGAGCGATCATCAGCCAAAGTGATCACCTGAATACGAGGGTAGCGGCTTGCCCGAATCGGTACGATATCCCCGCGGTTTCGCAACAGGGTAATAGATTCGCGGGCAATTTGTTCGGCAATTTGCTCATGTTGAGGCGAGCGGACCTGGTTGGTCAGATTATCGATATCTACATAGCGATCTTCGAATAACCCCAGCTTTAGTTTCCACCCGATGATGCGTTCGGCCGCTTCATCAATGCGGGATTCGTCTAATCGGCCGCGCTCCACACTTCGTTCAATTTCGTCGATTGCGGTGATCATATCCGGTGGAAGCAGGATGACGTCGGCGCCGGCATTAATGGCGCGAACGGCGGCATCTCCCGGAGAAAAATTGTTGGTAATACCATGCATATCCATGGCATCGGTAACGACGAGGCCTTGAAAATCGAGCGAATCACGAAGAAGCGAATTTACGACGGCAGCATCGAGGGTGCCGGGTAGGTTATCGTGTAAACTCAGCGCCGGAAATGAGATATGCGCCGTCATAATACTGGGTACACCTTGATCAATCAAGGCGCGAAAAGGTTTGAGCTCCAATGAGTCCAGCCGGCTGAGTTCATGCGGAATAGTGGGCATGGATACGTGGGAATCCATGTCGGTGTCACCGTGACCGGGAAAATGTTTGGCTGTGGCAATCAGCCCTTCCGATTCGATTCCCCTGAAAAATTCACCGGCATACTCCGAGACCATATCGGGGTTTTCAGAGAAAGAACGGACGTTGATGATCGGGTTGCCCGGATTGTTGTTGATATCAACCACCGGGGCATAAACCTGATGCACGCCAAGCGCACGCGCTTCGGTAGCCGTCAGTTGTCCTTTGAGGTAGGCGTTTTCCGGATTGCCGGTTGCTGCAACGCCCATCGCCGGGGTGATGTAGGTAGAGCCACGCACCCGCATTGCAGCACCGAATTCCATATCCTGGCTGATCAGCAGGGGAAGCTCGGAATTTTTCTGAAGTCTGTTAGTCAGATGAGCCTGACCGTAAATATCCCCGCCGAAAAACATCACTCCACCGATATTATGGTCGGATATTTTGCCGATCAGATCTCTGTAATCATTGGAGTCTTCGTGTTTGAAGTTACCGTTTGCAGAGATGAAAAGCAGCTGACCGATTTTTTCCCTCAGCGTCATCCCGGCAACGATATCCTCTGCTGAACGCGAAGAGGAAATATCGGAGGAGGAGAAGGTATAAGGTATGATATCACCTTCGAAGGTTTCCGTTTCCATCAGTTCAGCCGAACAGGCATGAAAGGCTATACCGACACAAATTGATAATAAGCAAAGAAACGGATTAAACCCGAAGTTGTAACGATACCTCATTTTTTACCATCTGTGGCTGTTGTCCGGTGAGTAGTGTAAATGTTCTTGAATCAAATAGCAGGAACCGTAGGCAGCCTCATCTACCCAATCGGCCCAGCTTACTTTTGGTATAACGCTGTGAATGTGGTTTTTAAGTTTTTCCTGAAACAACTTATTCGCACAGATTCCTCCGGACATCATGATTTTTCCTGAAAAATCTATGATCCGATCGGTTAGCACTTTGACCTGATGAGTTAGAATGCGCTGTTCTTCATCCAGAATTTTGAGCAGCGTTTCGTCTCCGTTTTCAATGGCTTCAAGAAAATGCGGGGCAAACTTTGCGGGAGTGAATTTATCAACATATAAAAACTCCAGCAGCTCCTCGAGCGTGGAAATCTCGCGGTTTTCTACGTTTAGTGTATAGGGGAATTTTTCGTGTTCGGAATAGTACTCGCAAAAGTAAAACAGAAACTTTTGCCCGAGTTGGTATCCGCTTCCCGGATCACCGATTTGAAATCCATATCCACCGGAACGTTTCCAACCTTCGGCGTCTTTTCCCATTGCGATACTTCCGGTACCGCAAATGATCAGGACTCCGGGTTCATCTTTAAATGTGGCGTAATAGCTGGTTTCCGCATCCGAAGCAACAACAAACGGGATTGAGGGTAACTGTCTTTCCAGTTCATTGGAAACTTCTTTTTGGATGGTATTCCTTCCCGCACCGGCGAGACCTACACCTAATCCCAATGG
>SLJN01000056.1 GCA_007135115.1 Balneolales bacterium | reverse complement strand
CTTTTTGATCCTAATAACTCATTATAGATCGGATTACTGGCCCCGATTTCGGGAGACTCATGGTCCAGGTGCTGAAAATCCGGCATATCAGCCTGGTAAGGGTTTTCTGATAGTTGAAAGGGTTCGGAATGCTGTGTAGTTGTTGCCGTGGCAGGTCCCTTTTCACGTTTAGGCTCCGCTTTGGGCTTAGAGCGATCGCGTTTGGGCATATCGGGTTCACGGCGTGGCTCTTCTTTTTTTCCGGTAAAAATCTCTTCCAGCTCACGAAAAGCATCTTCCCAATCCGGCTTTTTTTCCTGCTGACCGCCGCTCCAGTCGTACTCTTCGGGGTTTTCCCACGGATCTTGCTGCTTTCGTTCGCGCTCCCGCTTAAGCTGTTCGGGCGATTTAGGTTGCTCGCCTTTCAACTGGTCGATCAGCTGTTTGATAAACGGAAACAGGATGAACAGCAGAATTAATATTTCAAAAATGGGTATGTTCATGAGCCGGAATAAAAGTGAACGTTCAGCACGGAATATACAAAAAGGAAATCAAACGGGTAAACGTCGACGTTAATTTGTAAAACGAATGAGAAGTTGGTCTATTCAGCATTTTGTAATCAATTCCCGGCTAACTACATTATACCAACAAACAACACCATATTAGGGATAGATTAAAAGTATTATGAGTAAAGATTCTGCCGATTCTAAAAATTATTTCAATCCGGTAACGATTATCCGGGCAAAACGCGACAAAGAACGGCTCACATCCGATCAAATCAAATTCATGATCGACCAGTACAGTAAAGATGAATTGCCGGACTATCAGATGAGCGCGTTTTTGATGGCAGCTTTTCTGAATGGGTTGAACGCCGAAGAGTCATCAGCGTTGACCGAATCGATGTTATATTCCGGAGATGTTCTCGATCTCTCCGAAGTTCCGGGAATTAAGGTGGATAAGCACTCTACCGGAGGAGTGGGGGATAAAATATCGCTGCTGCTTGCTCCCATCGTTGCAAGTTGCGGGGTGCCGGTTCCGATGATCTCAGGCCGCGGCCTTGGTCATACCGGTGGCACACTGGATAAACTCGAATCTATCCCCGGATTTCGCACGGATTTGGACCTGAAGCGCTACCGCGAAGTGCTGAAAAAGCACAATATGGTGTTGATTGGGCAAACCGCCGAAATCGCACCGGCGGATAAGCGAATTTATGCTCTTCGGGATGTTACGGCGACGGTGGAGTCTATCCCGTTGATTGCTGCAAGCATCATGAGTAAAAAACTTGCCGAGGGCATCAATGCATTGGTGCTTGATGTAAAAGTGGGTTCAGGTGCATTCATGAAAACCCGTCTGGAAGCTCAAAAACTGGCTGAGAAGCTGGTGGCTATCGGCGAACAGTTTGATAAGAGAACCATTGCTTATATGACCAACATGGATCAGCCGCTGGGCCGTTATATCGGTAACTGGCTGGAAGTCCTGGAAAGTGTTCAGGGGCTAAAAGGTCAGGGACCGGAGGATGTTATGGAGTTAACACATTTGCAGGCCGGCACGATGATCTATCTCGGTGGAAAAGCTGACTCCGTTGAGCAAGGTATTGAGCTGAGTCATGAAGCCGTAGAATCCGGTAAAGCATTCGAAGTATTCAAGGCTCTCGCTGCCGAACAGGGAGGTGATACCTCCGTGCTGGATAATACCGACGCCTATCCGCAGGCTGAGCACCAGTTTGATTTAAAAGCCTTCGAAGAGGGCTACATCTCCCGTTTTGATGCCTATCAAATCGGGATGGCCGCGCTTGAGCTCGGAGCCGGGCGCAAAACCAAAGAGGATAAAGTTGACCCGGTGGCCGGTATTGAAATGGTCAGAAAAACCGGCGATCAGGTACAAAAAGGTGAAACAATTATACGTTGTTATACGAATAGAAAAGATGTGGAATCAGTAACAACAAAGCAGTTGGAAAATTCTGTAGTCATAAGCAGTAAAAAACCGGCTGAAACTCCGCTGATTTCACACCGTATTGACAAGGATGGAGTTACCGAATTTTAAAAACTTACCATCCCGGGCTGCCGCGGCAGCAGGATGTATAAAAACTGGGGAACCTTATGTTTAAAAGATTTATAAGAGCAATCAAATCACTTTTCGGAGGGGCCGTCGGGGCGATGGAAGACCCTAAGTTGATTTTGGAGCAAAACATCCGTGAGCTCAATGATCAGGTGCCTAAGATGAATGAAAACATTGCCACCGTTAAAGCGAATGTAGTGATGCTGAAGAAAGAAAAGGATCGCTACGATAAGAATATCAGTGAGCTGACCTCCAAAATTGAGTCTGCTATTCATAACGAGCGGGATGATATTGCCGAAAACTATGCCATTCAGCTACAGCGGGCAGAAGAACATGCTCAGCAAACCGAAGAACAGCTAAACCATGCTGAACAGGCATATCAGAAAGCATTGCAGGTTAAAAAAGCGTTTATGAGGGAAAAGGACCGAAAAATCCAGGAAGCCCGTGATGCTTTACGCGCCAGCGAACGGGCAGAATGGCAGGGTAAAATTGCCGATACGCTTGAGAAGTTTGAAGTAACCGGCATGGAAGCTACCCATGATGAGATGGTGAACCGCATCAACGAACAAACCGCCAAAAACGAAGCCCGTATGGAAATGGCGCTCGATAGCGTAGATACCCAATCTCTTGAGATTGAAATGGATGCCGAGAAAATGAAGGCATCGGAGTTGGTGAAGCAATTCAAACAGAAAATGAAGTCGGGTTCATCTACAGATACTAAAAAACAGGCTGAATCCGGTGAGAAAGAGGAAGAAAAACCTGATCAAACCAAAGAAAAGGAAGAAGTGACTAAGACGATGGGGCGCAATAAAACGCGCAGCTAGTGCCTGTAAAAAAACGCCAATATCGGCGTTCCGCTCGTCCCAAAAATGCTCAAGTACGCTTTGTACGTTGCGCTTTTTGGGAGCTTCGCGCGCCTTGATCTTAGCGTTTTCTTACAGGCACTAACTAAGCAGATCGATCGGTTTTGAAACCGGCTGTCTACAGGTTGAGTTTAATCTGTATTGTATATGATCCCCTAAGTGAAATCCGCTATGAGTACCGACAAAACTATTAATTATACCAGGGAGGCCTTTCTCCATCCGGTGAATCTCATATTCCTGTTGACGGCCTCCATTGCTGCCTTTGTTGCCGGTGGTCCCGGTCCGGCATCTCAGCTCATCCTTCTTACCACAATGGGTGTTGAGCTCATCTATCTCGGGGTTGTGCCGCGGACAGAACGGTTTCAAAACAGCATAAAGATGCGTCACATGCGCGAAGAGGCTACCATGAAGCCCGACCGAAGAGTGTATCAGGGGTTGGATGAAGCAAGCCAGAAGCGGTTTTTAGTGCTCAGGCACATCAGCAATCAGATTAAGCAAAATTTCGCGCGCCTGCCCCGCAGCAGTCAGGTTTTGTTGGATAATATCACCACAAAAATGGAAGGGTTGCTGACCAATTATCTGGTCAATCTTGATTTGCTTACCCGGTACGAAAGTTATCTCAACAGTTCGTCGGAACAAGCGTTGAAAGTTGAAATCAAAGCACTGGAAAAAGAATTGAATTCCGTAACCTCCGAAAAGGTCCGGGAGATTAAAGAGCGCAGACTTTCCATTTTGAATAAACGTCTTGAAAAGCTGAATAAAGCACGTGAAAAATTCCAAATCTGTGAATCCCAATTGGAAACTATTGAAGATACGATTCGTTATATTTACGAGAAATCTATGACGATGAACAATCCCGAAGAGATCGGGTTTCAATTGGATAATCTGATTAACGATCTGGAAGAGACGGCAACCATGATGGAAGATATTGAAGATGATTTGCCGCCGACTTATACTGTTCTGCAACAACTTGAAGAACAACAGAGTAACGAATCTAAACGCTCACAGGCGACTAAAACCGCAAATTAAAACGGCTCAAAATGAGTACCAATTCAACAGAATTTACCTACGATACCCTGAAACTGGATGTGGATGAGTCCGGTGTTGCAACATTAACTATTAACCGACCCGATAAATTAAATGCCCTCAATTCTGAGGTGTTGAATGAACTGGAAACGGCATTTACCGAAATTCGACAGAGAGAAGAAATCCATGCCGTGGTGGTCACCGGAGCCGGTGACAAAGCATTTGTAGCGGGTGCCGATATTAAAGAACTTTCAGACTTGAATGAACTTCGCGGTCGCGCAACTTCCGAGCGAGGACAGGAAATATTTGATCTCATTGAATCCTGTGAAAAACCGGTAATTGCTGCTGTCAACGGATATGCCCTTGGCGGTGGATGTGAGTTGGCCCTGGCGTGCCATATCCGGGTTGGCAGTGATAAAGCCGCTTTTGGTTTACCCGAAGTGAGCCTCGGTTTGATTCCGGGATATGGTGGCACACAAAGACTAACCCGGCTGATTGGCCGCGGTCATGCACTTAGCATGATTTTGACCGGACGGCAAGTCAAAGCGGATGAAGCTTATAACCTCGGGCTTATATCCCAAAAAACCGAAGAAGGTAAAGCCGTCGAAGAG
>SLJN01000199.1 GCA_007135115.1 Balneolales bacterium | reverse complement strand
TACACGGATGCACACGGATTTTATGTGATGATAATTCAACAACATAGCCGAGGTAATAAATCAGTCATTTTCCCAATAGTGCCGCACGAATGGGCGGGATTAAGAGCTTCCATTGACAGATGTTTTTAACCGCGGAATTAACGCGGATTTTATGTGACTATAATCCAAGTACTTACTATTGAAAAACATAATCTGTCACCTCAACAATAGTGCACCGGTACGGGGGATTAGGAGCTGCTTCTGACTATTCGATAAACAGTGATTGCAGCTCCGGTGTAGGAATCCGGCATTCATCAAGCTTGCCAAACCATTTGTAACGATTGCGGGCAATGAAATTATAGATCGGATTCCTGAGAAATTTCGGAATGATGATCCCTCCGTACAACAATTTAACGGGACCGCGCAGGCCGCGGGCAATTTCCAATGCAGCCGTTGACTGCAGGTAAACCCGGTAATTTTTGATTAAAATGACACTATCGGGGACATCCCCGGAAAGCCCGAAGCGATCTATTAAGTAGCTGCCAACTTCCGACTGCAACGAAGCAAACTTGAAGTAGCCATAAGTGTCTCGATCGAGGATAAAGTTGACACTGGAGTTGCAGAGGTTGCATACGCCGTCGAATAAAATTATGCCGTTCTGTTGGAGTGCGGATTCAATTCTAGTGTGCTTTTCCGGGCTGATATGGTAACTATTCTCTGTGATGGACTTATCCGGATTTATACTCATTTAAACTTTCTTAACGACCGATTCTGATTTGCATTCCACACGCTATGTCATCCTCGTATAATTTCTCTGATCTGGTAATGACAAAATATACGTGTCAATAAATGTAGCAATTTTGGCTATCCCTAATACCCTAAACCAATCTGAAGAAATATGTATTGTAAAAAGATACTACGCTTTTGCTTTCTGGTGGTCGGTGTTGCCCTTTTAACAAATGATGGTGCACTTTCCCAGCAGTCAGTAACAAAAAGTGATTCTGAAATAACCCCTGGGCTCATGAAATCTGAGCCTTTTGACTTAAATGAAACTGATGGTTACTCATTTCAAAGTGCAGGAACAGTTTCATCTTTTTTTGGCTCTGATAATTATGTCTTCGTCTCAGAGGAACAAAGCTGGCAACCTTTTGTTAACCCCCAACCCGAATACAACTTTAATATATACAGTGGGGCGAATTATGCCGGTGATGTTACCGGAAATGGCCACAGCGACTTGGTTATCAGCAGTGATGCACGAGACGAAAGAACCGGAAGCCTTGAAGATGTTGTGGGAAAAACGGTACTGTTTGAAGGCGGGAATTATTCCACTGATCCCGACCAATTACTCTATGAAAACCTTACCCCGGTGGGTGACCTAAATGCAAGCGGTCATAATGATGCCTTTACTACCGATGACGACAATGGAGAAATTTCTTTTTTTACCGGCTCCGATGACGGTTACGAAGACTCTGGCATTAACTTCAACATGGAAACCGGTAACATTTATACCTCATTTGCTGACATTAGTGGAAGCGGATACGAAGATGTCGTATTCATGGATCAAAACAGTACAGATATCGAGGTTCTGTTTGGTGATGAAGATTTGGACGAAGTCAGTACAACGACAATATCGACAGATTTTCCGGTTTTTGCAGTTGCGCTTGTTGACATAACAAATGACGCTTCTGCTGAAATAGCCGTCCTTACACGTTACCATGGCGAAAACGATATACTTACTTTATACCAGGTTGAGCAAGGCGGTGATTATCAAATCCACCATGAAATAGTTTTTGAGGATACTTTTGATACCTTCCCAAACCTCCATGCGACAAAATTTGAGGGAAATGATTTTCCGGAGTTATTGATAACTGATGATACCGAGTATGCCCATATCATCCCTTATATACCTGATATGGGAGAGTTTTCTATCGGTGACATGATTCAGACGACTTCAGGGTATCCGGCCGGAGATATTGATGACAGCGGACATACGGATATGTTTTTCCAGGATGGAGCGGATATTCATGTCGCTTATGGACCCGATAATCTCTTCGAATGGGATGATGAATTGCCTGAAGATGAGACATTGGACTTCCCGGTTGAAGATGTTTCGATATCCGTTATGTCCTATCCGCCAACTGTAGGTTTTGGGGACATCAGCGGCAATGATATTGATGATTTTATTTTTTCCTACTATGAGGAAGATAACTTCGGCAGAGTTTATCTCAAAGGTGATGAAGATCAAGAGTATGATTACGAGGTGCTGTCTGTGGATGTAGACACCTACGCCGGCGAACAGGTCTTTGGAACTGAGAATCTCGGAGATGTTAATGACAACGGCTACGACGACGTTGCGTTTCTCCATACCACCCAAGGTAAAGAAAGAATTGCGGTGTATTATGGTGGCGAAACCATGAGCGACAGCCCCGACCTGGAAATTGAAAGCACTTTTCGATCAGTTTATAGTATCGAAACCGGTGATTTTAACGGGGATGGCGAGCAGGATTTAGCATTTGCCGTTGGCAGGTACCGGTCTCTTGATACGGATGAAGACGATTTGAGCGGCATCCATATCTTTTACGGCTCCGACCTGGAAGATATAGACCTTGAAAGCGGAAACGCCGATCACATAATTCGCTATGATGACCTTGATGATGAAGTAGACCCACAGGCGTCTATTACGAATATCGAGAATGTTGGTGACCTTAATGATAACGGAGCGGATGATTTACTTTACTCCTCTCCGAGTACCGACACGGATGAATACGGTATTTCTGAAAAAGTTTTTATTACCAACGGCGGCTCATCCATTTCCAGCGATCCCGATATTCGTATTGCCAATTATAGCGGAGCACGATTGCAAGCACTGGGTGATATAACTGGTAACGGTACACCGGATTTTGCAATGAGTGATTTTATGATTGGAGATAAAGATGGTGTATATGTTTTCATTGGCGACGAATCGGGTGATTATACTGAGCACGATTTAGAGCTGGAACACGATTATGAATCCGTTACAGGCATGGGAATCGGTCTTGCCTCAGGTGACCTAAACGGCAATGGCATTAATGATATAGCCGTGCTTCCCTACAATGTAGTTGATGAGAGCGCGGATCCCGAAATACACATCTATTACGGGGGTGATGATCTGGATGAAGATCCGGATCAGCTTATTGAGCTGCCCTATGAATCTCTTATTTCCGGCAGTTTTGATGACAACATTACTAACACGGGAAGTTTGGAAATCATACCCGATTTATTTGGGGAAGATACAGGCGGTCTACTGTATACTTCCGGCACCAGCAACCTAACTAACGCTGCAGTAATACAGATAGACGAAGACTCATCACAACCCATACAGCAATACATCCTTGAAGCTCCAAACCAGGATGCTGGTTTAGGAGGAAATAATAATTTTATCAACATACAGTCTTCCAATGCATACGGAAATTTTACCGGTGCCGGAAGCAAAGAGGTCATATTAACCCAATACAATGATGGCAATGATATGGCCGGTACAAGCCGGGTTTACCGGTTTGCCATACCCTCTGCCCTTGAGTTGGTAGATGTAGCTGATCGAACGGAAGATCATGGCGGATGGGTCGTCCTTGAATACGAAGGTGCACTTATAGACGCGAAACAAAGCAGTCAACAGCTGTTTAACGAACTCGACGTTCAGCGGAAAGATGACGGAGATTGGGTATCCACCGGAAAGGTCATTAAGTACGATGAAGAACTTGCCGACCGCATTGAAGTTCCGGTTCCCGTAACCAAACCAACCGGTGAAGATCCTTCAGATGAAACCACCTTCACTTTCAGACTGACAGCTTACGATTCGGACTCCGGTGTCATTGCGCGATCAAATACTGAAAGCGGATATGCTAAAGACAACATCCCTCCGGGTGAAGTCGCCGGATTTTCCGTAGAAGAAGAAGGGGAACAGATTGTCTTCAGCTGGGATGCGCTTGACGATCCAAACATGGACGGTTACCTGTTGTTTAAAGCAGACGATGAGGGCGAAATTGACCTGGAAGATCCGGAGTCATTTACCTCAGAGACTACCTATACCATCGATAAACCGGAAGAGGGAGAACCCCACTATGCAGTTGCCGGACTCGATCAGCACAACAACATCGGAGAGCCGACTGAAACGGTAAATGTACCCACTTCCGCCCCGACGGGAAGTGATATACCGGATGAGTTCGCCTTGAATGATAACTACCCAAATCCATTCAACCCGACAACAACTATTCGGTATGATCTCCCTGAAAGCTCTGAGGTTCGCATAGAGGTCTACAATGTCTTAGGTCAGCATGTTAGCACTCTGGTAAACGAAACCCGCCAGGCGGGGCATCACGAGGTCACCTTCGATGCAGCCGATCTCTCCAGCGGTACCTACATCTATCGCATTGAAGCCGGAGATTTTGTTGACAGCAGACAAATGCTATTGGTGAAATAGAGGTTTTCATCAAACCTATTTCAAACTTTAAAAAATAAAAAATGGCATGTGGCGGTCGATCACATGCCATTTTTTTTGATGGTTTAAAATCCGGGATGATTA
>SLJN01000219.1 GCA_007135115.1 Balneolales bacterium | reverse complement strand
TATCGTGGGTAACCAGAACCAGCGTTGTTTCGTGGTGGCGGTTGAGATCAAACAACAGATCGATAATCGTGCCGCTGGTTTCGGAATCCAGATTTCCGGTCGGCTCATCCGCAAAAAGCAATCGCGGCCGGTTGATAAATGCCCGCGCGATGGCTACCCGCTGCTGCTCGCCACCGGAAAGTTGTGTCGGGTAGTGATCGAGCCGGTCACCCAGACCAACCTGATTCAGCAGCTCTTCGGCTCTACCGGCGATATTTCGTTCTTTGCGCAGCTCGAGCGGAACCATAACGTTTTCAAGTGCCGTGAGCGTCGGCAGGAGCTGGAACGTCTGGAAAACAAATCCCACATATTGATTCCGTAGATGCGCTCGTTCATCCTCATCGAGCGGGTCGAGATCGGTCCCGTTTATGCTGATCGTCCCCGAAGTCGGGCGATCAAGCCCGGCGCATAACCCGAGCAACGTAGATTTACCGCTGCCGGACGGGCCGACAATCGCGCAGGTCTCTCCGGGAAACACCGAAAACGAAATATCGTTTAAAACGGTTAGCGTACGGGAACCGCTCGGATAGGTTTTATTGATATTCGAAACTTCAAGTATAGGTGAATGCGACATAATAGTGATCAATTTAATGACGATGATAACACGCGATGCGGTAGTGGCGTTTCCGGCTGGTTGTGCCGGACAGATAACGCCTTTTTACCTCGCTTCTTACAAGGCATCCCGCTCTGTTGGCTGTTATTTCTGGTGATGATTTTGCTGTTTGCCGCATCTGCCTATGCCGCTGAACAGCCGCGGGTCGTTTTTCTGGGCAATAGCCTAACGGCAGGGTATGAAATCAACGAAGACCAGGCTTTCCCCGCTTTAATCCAAAACAAAATTGAAGAGCATGGGTGGGATTACCGGGTCGTAAATGCCGGAGTGAGCGGGGATACCTCGGCCGGCGGATTAAGCCGAATTGATTGGCTGTTGAATCAACCCGTTTCGGTGATGGTCATCAGCCTGGGTGCCAACGACGGTTTGCGCGGGCTGGATTTGGATGAAACCGAACAAAACCTGCAAAACATCATCGATAAGGTACAGGAGAAACACCCCGATGCCCGGATTTTGCTCAGCGGCATGAAAATTCCGCCCAACATGGGAAGCGAATACACCGAACGTTTTCGTGAGATTTTCCCCCGACTCGCTGACAACAACGATATTGCGTTCCTGCCCTTCCTGCTTGAAGGTGTCGCCGGAGAAGAACAGTACAACTTAGATGATGGCATTCACCCTAATCCAGACGGACACAAGATCATTGCCGAAAACGTCTGGCAGGTTCTGGAACCTATTCTGAGCGACAGTGATCATACCCCATGAGCAGATTTTCTCCAAATCTGCCGATTACTTTGATACTGCCTTCTTTATCCCCTCAATAAAGGCCGCGCGATGCTCGGTTAATTTCCCGCCGGTGGCTTCCTCCCAGGTACTTTGCAGGGCTATAATCAATTCTTGATCGGGATCCACATAAAGATACTGACCGAATATTCCGCTTCCATTAAACGCGTTTCCGTCCTGAAGCCACCAAAGATAACCGTAATCGGTGTTAGCGGGGGATGGTGTTAATGACTGCTTCATCCATTGATCCGGCAATAGGTTTTCTTCCTGATGATTTTGTCCGTCTTCCAGCGCCATCATCCCCATCCGGCCGTAATCCCGCAACGTAGCGCTGATGCAGCAACCGCCGTGCTCGGTAGCATCCTCCCCGATTAAGCTCCATGAGGCGGTGTGCTCCATACCAAACCCCTGCCAAATTTTTTCGTCGGCATAGTCTGTCAGTGTTCGGCCGACCGCTTCTTGCAGCAAAACTCCGGCCAGATTGACCTCCCCGGTGCTGTAGTTAAATTCGGTCCCCGGCTCGTGGGCGCGATCAAGTCCGGCCATATAGCTAACAAATGCATCGGTTTCGTGGATATGATCCAGTTTTGCGACATCTGATTCCGGATCGGTGTAATCCTCATTCCACTTCACTCCAGAGGCCATTCGGAGCATATTTTCAAGTGTAACACCTTCGTAGCCGCTGCCCTCCAGCTCGGGCAAATACGTGGTTACTTCATCTTCAATACTATCAATATATCCATCGGCTATAGCAGCTCCGAACAACATAGAAAGCACGGACTTGGTGATCGAAAATGAATTCCATGTTTTTTCTTCATCATGGCCGGCTGCGTAATACTCCAGTTTGATCTCTCCCTCTTGAATTACCAGCAGCCCCGCCACTTCCATAGTATTCAAATAATGATCCAAACTGCGATCCTCGCCATCAAATCGGTACGAAATCTCTTCGATGGAATGGTCGGCTTCCGGCAAGTGAAACGGAGTGTTCGCCGGCTTCAGAAATCGGACCGGTGAAACTTCATGCGTTTGCTGATACCCAAGCATCTGCATCTCCGGTGTCCACTCGAGAATATCGGTTCGCCTGATTTCTTCAATCAGCGCTTTTTGCTCTTCGCTGAAATCAGACTGTAACTGTTCGGGAACTTCGTCTTCTTGAGTTGATTCAATTTGACAATGCGTGATTGCCATCGCCAGGCAAAGCAACCCGAATCCGTAATATTTAATCATAAAACCTTTCCCAATAAAATGCGGATTTAAGGTAAACTCCGGCTTTAGGCTTTGCAATGCATGGCGAAAAAAGATTGCCAGGCCTAATGAATAAAGAGCTATATCGCTTAGCTAAGGTGTAAAAGCAACTTAACGAAACTCCACCAACCATATACGGAAAGCGCTTTTTACCCGTAAGAAGAATAAATTATTAATTGGTGTTAACAAGAAACTGATAGAGTTCTTAGAAAGCGTTAGGGTATTGACGAGATACCCCATTCAGGTTATCATCGCGCGGACTCGCAATCGAAATTATTTAAAAAGGTGAAATTACGATCTGGGCTACTTCTACTGTATTTATTTCTAATAACTGCATCTGTAACCGCTTTTCCCGGTGATGAAAATGATTTTGAGGAAGATAAAACGATCATTCCTCCTTCCTTACTGGATGATCTTGAAAACCGGGCACGGCTGATGGATCAGGGACAAATGGATGATGTCCCAAAAGTTGACCGGCCTCCTGCATTGGATGGCACTTTTGATGAGGCTGAATGGTCAGAAGCAACAGTCTGGCAGCTGAACTGGGAAATCAATCGCGGCGAAAACCGCAATGCACAGGCAACCACCTATGTGCTGAAGATGACCACCGGCACCGAGCTTCATGTCGCATTTGTAAATGTAGATCCACAGCCATCCCGCATTCGGGCACGACTGTCGGACCGAGACAGCTGGTCTCGAGATGAAGATGATGCCGTGGGTTTTTATCTCGATCCTTACAATGACGCACGCAATGCATACCGGGTTATGGTTAATGCCGCAGGTGTTCAGGCTGATGCCAGTCGATTCGATCGCGGCGCGCAAGGGACCGATGACGACAGCAGCTTTGATTTTCTCTGGCATTCGGATGTCAGTCGGTTTTCCGACGGGTTTATCACACAGATGACTATTCCTCTCCGTAATCTCCAAATTCCCGAATCCGATGTCAGCCAACTTGAAATGGGTTTTATGCCCTTCCGGATGTATCCCCGGGATTTCACCAATAAGTTCTCTCCGGTTCGGTGGAATTTCGACCGCAATTGCTTTTTATGCCAAACTCCCGGCATCCGGATTGAGAACCCCGGCAGCGGTCGGGTTCCAATTCAATATATCCCCTATGTAAGCGGATTTTCTGAGGGTGCCGGTGAAGGAAGCGATATCACCGCGCACTCCCCGCAAACTACCGGGTCGGCAGGTATAGATATTAAATACCAATCCGGCAGCTCTGTGATTGATGCTACCATCCTGCCGGATTTTAGTCAGGTGGAGACCGATGCTTTTCAGATGACCAGCAACGTGCGCTTTGCTCCGACGCTATCCGAACAGCGCCCTTTCTTTATGGAGCGAACAGATTTGTTTCGATTTCCGATCTCGGAAACGCTTTATACACGCTCCATTGTCGATCCCACCGCAGGTGCCCGTTGGACCGGCAAAACCGACTCCCACAATTGGGCATTTATCTCAATGCATGACCAAACGAGCTGGTTTATCGACCCGGGCCCGCAATCTTCCCGCAGAATTGTAGATGATCAGGCCGGCTCATGGAATAATTTATTCCGCTACCGATACGATCATTCATCGGATTTAATGATGGGTTTGTTTTACAGCGACCGCATCACTGAAGACGGCTACAATCGGGTGTTCAGCTATGACGGTCAGGTTGGCTTCGGTTCCAATTATACGCTCGACTTTCAAACTTTGGGATCCTGGAACCGGTATCCGGAACATTTTGGTGATGAATACGGCGTTTCCACCGATCCGACGTTCGACTACGGCTACATGCTACGCCTCAACCGAAGCGGGCGCAACTTCGATTTTGAAACCGAGACCCGGCGTTTTGGCGAAGACCTGATCACCGGTACCGGCAGTCTTCAACAAACCGGCATCCAGACGGCCAGCTTCAATACCGGTTACAACTTCTGG
>SLJN01000393.1 GCA_007135115.1 Balneolales bacterium | reverse complement strand
TGAGTGGCAAATAAATACACCCCCGGTGGCACTCCATGATCACTACAACCTTTCAGAAGCACCCGTTGATCACGGTACTGCTCCCAATCTTCCTGATCAAGATTCCGCTTGAATAACTGCTCAATCACCTCATCCTTCGAGCCGAACAGCACATCTTTAGCATGCTTACGGGCATGAGCAGCTACCAGCATATACGCCCAGGATGCTATAATGGCATCGGTTGAACAAAACACGGCGATATATTTGCCGTCATATTGGCTCCAGTCGTGTTCATCAAGAGCCTGCCGAAACTCTTTCTCTTTGAGCAGCAGCTCCATGTGGAGATAGTCTTTTAAATCAAACTCCACAATTTCACTCTTGTCGAGGTAGGTTTCCAGGTCGATGGTGATCAGTCCCGATTTTTTTACTTTGTTAACGACTGGTTCCATTGAGTTTTGGTTTTTTTAAGAAAGTGACAAAGTGACAGAGTGACAAAGACTTATGGGATACCGGCATTTACTTTACAGAAATCAAACCGCAAAAGATTCCCCGCAGGAGCATGTTCGGCTGGCATTGGGGTTGATAAAGTGAAACCCTTTGCCGTTGAGTCCGTCTGTGTAATCCAGCTGGGTACCTGCAAGGTACAGAAAACTGCGCATGTCGACGACGATCTTCATACCCTCAGACTCAAACTCCTGATCCTTGGTATCCGCATTGGGATCGTAGTTTTCTTCAAACTTCAGATCGTAGGTCAGGCCGGAACATCCGCCGCCGACTACGCCGATGCGCAGCGGGGTTTCCGGATCGACCTGATCCTGTTCACGGATTTGCTTAATTCGTTTTGCGGCACGATCGCTGATCGAAATGGACATACGAACCTTCTTTTATACAGCTTCTATTGTGATTTCCGGATCAATACGCTTGACCATACTTTCGATAGCATACAACGTTCCACTTGTAGCCGTCGGGCAGGTTCCGCAAGCCCCCTGATAGTGAACCCTGAGCACATTATCTTCCAGGCCGAGCACCTTTAACCCACCGCCATCAGCCAGCAGATACGGGCGAACCTGCTCATCCAGCATCTGGTTGATTTGCTGCAGGCGCGGGTCATCCGAATTCTGAGCCTCTTCAGCTACATTGACGTTGGGATCATCGGTAGCGAGCTCTTCCATCATCGGCTCAGCTTCACGGATTGGCGTGGCGAGTTGGCGCAAGAGCGTATTCCAGTCGGCATTACCGTCCTGAGTTACCGTTACGTAGCGATCTACATAATAAACCGATATCACATGGGGGATATCAAACAATAGTGAGGCAAACGGGTCTTCGCCGGCCTCATCAGGCGACTCATATGAACGGGTAATACCCTGGGTGATCGGCTCGCGAAGCACGAAACGCATTGCGTCCGGATTCGGCGTGCGTTCTATTTCAGCTATTTTCGGCATAGTTATTCAACCTCCCGGAGGTTTTTGTTTACTTAATAATTTTCTCTTCAAAAGTTTTAGACTTTGCATTTGCGTTATCCTGAAATAATTTCAGTATAACGCCTGCAAACTGTTATTTGGATTCCCTCCAAATAACGCATAATCAAGTTTGATTATTCCAAAATCACTCGGTAGTTACCTTTTTCTCACCCTGCGAGGCGGCATGAACCGTATGCCACGCAAGGGTAGCGCATTTTACACGGGCCGGTAAATCCCGTACACCCGCGAAAACTTTCAGGCGGCCCAGATCGTGTTTATCGGAATCCGGGTCGATCTTGCCGGTGGCCAGGTCGTGAAACTGATGGAATAATTTTTCAGCTTCTTCTACCGACTTGCCTTTGATGTAGGTGGTCATCATTGAAGCGGAAGCTTTGGAAATAGCGCACCCTTCACCGATAAAACTCACATCTTCAATAATATTATCGTCATTTACACTAAGGTAAACTACCAGCTTATCCCCGCAAAGCGGATTATGCCCCACCGCTTCATGGGTGGCGGGGTCAATTACCCGGAAATTGCGCGGATTTTTGTTGTGATCAAGCAACAGCTCCTGGTAGAGCTGTTTGGTACGTTCATCAATCATGAAAACAATTCAATAACTTTATAAATCCCTTCGGCCAATACATCCACTTCCTCTTTGGTATTATAAAAAGCGAACGAAGCCCTTGAAGTTGCCGGAATATTAAAACGCTCCATCACAGGCTGAGCGCAATGGTGGCCGGTACGGATGGCAATTCCCTGCTGATCCAGCACCGTACCGATATCGTGCGGATGGATATTTTCCAGCACAAATGATATCACCGAGGCTTTGTTTTCCGCGGTTCCGATCAACTTCAGCCCGTCGATCTGCTCAAGCTTCTCGGTAACATACGTAAGTAATTCATGTTCGTATGCTGCGATCCGCTCTAAACCAACGGAATTCAGATAATCAATAGCGGCGCCGGTGGCTATGGCATTGGCTATCGAAGGGGTACCGGCTTCGAATTTGTAAGGGACTTTGTTGTAAATAATTTCATCAAACGAAACACTGAGGATCATCTCTCCCCCGCCCCGGAACGGCTGCATTTGTTCCAGTAAATCTTTTTTGCCGTAGAGCACTCCGAATCCCGTAGGCCCGTAATATTTATGGGAGGAGAAGGCGTAAAAATCACAATCCAGATCCTGTACATCAACCTGTGTGTGCGGCATGGCCTGAGCCCCGTCTACCAACACCGGTACATTCCACTTATGAGCCTCGGCGACTATCTCCTTCACCGGATTGATCGTCCCCAGCGCATTGGATACATGCACAATTCCGACGAGTTTAGTCCGCTCGGATAGCATCTCCCGGTAAGCCTCTACATCCAGCTCACCCGCATCATTTATCGGGATGACTTTGAGCCTGGCTCCTTTTTCATCGCAAAGACGCTTCCACGGAACTATGTTGGAGTGATGTTCCATGTGGGAGATGATGACCTCATCACCTTCAGAAATATGCTGGTTGCCATAGGTATACGCGACCAGATTAATGGAATCGGTGGTACCGTAAGTATATACGATTTCCTTTTCTGAAGCCGCATTGATGTGATTCCGGATCTTTTCCCGTGCACCTTCATAAGCGTCGGTAGCCTGCTGGCTCAGCGCGTGTACCCCCCGATGTACATTGGAGTGATAGAACTCGTGATAGTGCTTCCATACATCCATCACCTGTACAGGCATCTGGCCGGATGCCGCATTATCGAGGTATACCAAAGGCTTACCGTAGACTTCCCGGCTGAGCACCGGGAAGTCTTTTCGGTAAACCTGGGGATCAAATGCGGTTTGACCTTTGGTCAATATTTGCGTGTCGCCGTTTCGGCTCATGCTGTTGTTTCCGCTTTTTTGCCGCTGCGGGCATATTGTTGAACTTCTTTCGTCAGCCGCTCTTTGAGTTTCTCACCCGGCAGCGATTCGATCACGTCGAGCGCGAATCCATAGGTGAGTACCTCTCGGGCTTTGTCTGCCGGCAGACCGCGAGACTTCAGATAGAACATCTGATCCTCGTCCATCTGACCGATAGTTGCACCGTGAGAGCAGGAAACATCGTCGGCGAAGATTTCCAGCTGCGGCTTGGTGTACACCTCCGAATTATCGGAGAGCTGCAGGTTTCGGTTTTCCTGGAAGGCATCGGTTTTCTGAGCGTGCTTTTTCACGAAGATCTTGCCGTTGAACACCGAATGGGCCTCATCATCCACAATACACTTGTGGAGCTGATGGCTGGTGCAGTTCGGTTTGGCGTGATCCATCACACTGTGCGTGTCGGAGAGTTGATCGCCCCGGATCATCACCAGTCCGTCCATGGTACAATGGGTGCCTTCGTCCTGCAATACCGCCTTCACATCACTACGGGAAATTTGCGAGCCAATATGGATCGCATAGGAGTGATATTCACTATCCCGCTTGATGTTGGAGGCAATCCGGCTGATATGAAACGCCTTTTTACTTTCCTGCTGAAGCTTCACATGGGTGAAATGCGCATTCTCACCGAGACTGATCTCCGTTACCGGAGCCGAGAAATACACATTCTGATCCAGCCCCACGTAATCTTCAAAAATGGTGGCTTCGGCGTGATGACCGCCTACAATCAGCACACGGGGTGTGACATAGTAGGTCTGCTGTGCCGAAGTCTGCACAAACAGCAGGTGGATCGGAGCTTCAATTTTGGTTTCAGACGGAATATAGATAAATGCCCCGTCGGCAAAGTTGTAGGTATTGAATGGCTCGAAGACATCGTCTTCATATTGAGCTATCTGCCCGAGATTCTGCTCAATGGCATCATGACCGCCTTTAGCCACATCCGCCAGATTGCCGACAACAGCGCCATCCGGCAATTCTTCCACGTTGGAGAGACTGCTGTCGAACCGGCCGTTGACAAATACCAGGCGGTGTTTCTGAGCTTCATCCAAAAACAACTTTTTCACATCGCCGGTCTGATCCGCCGCAGAAGCAGATTCAGGGGCTACAAAATTGTGTTTGGTCAGCGACTTCAGGCTGGTGTACTTCCACTCCTCGTGCTTAGTCGTCGGAAACGGAAGCGCATCGATCTGCTCCCGCGCCGACTCTTTCAGCGACT
>SLJN01000159.1 GCA_007135115.1 Balneolales bacterium | reverse complement strand
TCATGCTGACACCGGTATCTTCAAACTCGACCGGTTCATCTTCGTTATCAGCACTTACGGTTTCAGAAGCCGATGCGATGAGTTCACCCGGGCAGCCATCCGCAATTCCTTCGTCGTTAATGTTCCAATCGAATTCGTCGATGATGA
The DNA here is from genome assembly GCA_007135115.1 of Balneolales bacterium. Taxonomy (GTDB): domain Bacteria; phylum Bacteroidota; class Rhodothermia; order Balneolales; family Natronogracilivirgulaceae; genus SLJN01. The sequence continues at coordinate 4,405 of SLJN01000159.1, read as the reverse complement.
ACTGCCGCTCGTCTCCGGCATTGCAATAATACAATCCATCGGCATCGAGGGTCACATCACTTTGTAACGTTTGTTCAGACCAGCCAATCAGCAGACTGTCATAGTTAGCTGCTGAAATACCGGCATTGTTGAGCATTTCGCCCATATCGCCGACATTTTCTACATTCCAGCCTTCCAGGTTCTGATCAAACGATTCGGCCTGCCAGAACATGTAACCCATATCGGTAACCTGACCGGTATCCCAGTCACTGATATCCTGATTGAAGGTGTCCACCCCGTTAAACATGGCACTCATGTTGGTCACGCTGGAAGTATTCCATCCACTGATATCACCATTAAACACATCGGCAGCTGAAAACATACCTCCCATATCCGTCACGTTTCCGGTGTCCCAGTCGCTCAGGTCCTGGTTAAAGGAATCTGCGTTATGGAACATGCTGTTCATGTTCGCAACATTTTCGGTATTCCAGCCGCTGATATCCCGGTTAAATTCGTAGGCGGCAACAAACATCGCATTCATGTTGGTTACACTGCCGGTATCCCAATCACTGATATCTTTATTAAATGATTCTGCCTGAAAAAACATCCGGCTCATGTCCGTGATATTTTCAGTATTCCAGTGACCTATGTCTCCGTCCATCAACTTTGCGCCCTCAAACATGGCCGAAAGACTGGTAACCTGCGAGAGATCCGGAGCATCATCAGCCGAAACATTCATATCAGCAGTGCCATGAAAAGCTTCCTCCATGGTAGACCATTCGATATTTCCCCATTGCTCAACGTTGAGGATTTTCTCCCGATCACCATGATTGCGAAAATGAATCCGATGAAAATCACCGGTAATGGATATGCGATAGGTACCCGGCTGACCAAAATCAACAGTATGCTCATCAGTTGCGGTTGCCGAACCGGTAAGGGGATCATCCAGCACTTGCTGCCAACGGCCGTTCACTTTTTCCACTTCGATCCACTCAATAGTGTAGTCGGTGCCTTCACCCGGAATAGTGATTTCTTCATCACCGGAGGCACCCGTGCTGTCGGAAGCCCAAATGGTCACAAATCCTTCCCCGAGATCTTCATACAAGCCGCCATCATTGATCTCCCAGTTATATTCATCAATCAGCTTCTGACGAGCTTCAAGAGCTTCAATTGGATATCGGAGTCCGGCCGCCCCTAACTCGAGATCTTCCTCAACATTTTGTTCGGCCCAACCGATCAGGGTATTTCCGTAGTTTTCCGGTGACAACCCGGTATGATCCAATATGCTGGTACTTCCAAACCGAGTAACGGTGAAAAAACTAACATTAGAAATATCCCAGCCACCGAGATCCTGATCGAAGGAAGAAGCCTGATAAAACATCGCTGCCATGGAATTGACATTTTCGGTATTCCAGCCGCTGACGTCCTGGTTAAAAGCTTTGGCTCCTTTAAACATTTCTAACATGTTAGTAACACTACCGGTATCCCACTCTGATATATCTCCGTTAAAAGCTTCCGCACCGGAAAATGCAGCGGACATATCCGTGATATTACTGGTATCCCATCCATTGAGATCCTGATTAAATGAAGTAGCCCCGAGAAACATTTGGGTTATGGATTCCACATTCTCCAGATTCCAGCTACTAATATCCTGATTGAAGGTCTCGGCATTACGAAACATATAGTCTATATCCGTAGCACTGCCAATATCCCAGCCACCAATATCCTGGTTGAAAGAAGTAGCTTCCCAAAACATGGAATTCATATTTTCAACAGAGCTGACGTCCCAGTCACTGATATCTTCATCAAACGTTTCGGACTCTCTGAATATGCTGCTCATATCCGTCACATTACCGGTATCCCAATGATTAAGCCCGGCTCCCGTAAACTCGATATCGGTGGCGGCAAACATTTCGGCCATGCTTTCGACATCAGACAGATCCGGGGCATCGTCAGCCGATATCTTCAGCCCCTGCACGCCGGTTGATCCTTGTGGGCTAGCATTGCCTAATGCCCGCTCCATGCTTAACCATTCAATGTTACCCCAGTTTTCAATTTCCAGCAGTTTTTCGGCATAGGTCGAAAAGTTTCCGAACAGGATGCGATATAAATCGCCGGATATCATTACCCGGTAGGTACCTTCTTCTTCAAAATCTATAGTGTGAATGCCCGAGCCATACTCTGTACCGGATGACCCGCCTTCAACGGTATGCCATTCACCGTTATCCTCTTCAACTTCCTCCCATTCTATAAAGTAGTTGGTACCTTCTGCGGGGAACGTTATCTCGGTTGGATCTGAGCTCCCCTCAATATCAGTTTGCCAAATAGTAATAAACCGATACTCTTCCACGAACCCTGCATCCTGGATATCCCAGGAATGATCATCAACTAAACTTTGCCGGTGCGGCTCTCCCGATTCCGTATAGTTCAAGCCCTCCGCGCCGAGTGTTACATTATTTTGTACCTGTTGCCCGGCCCAGCCTTCGAGCGTTTCATCATAAAACGAAGGAAGAAGCCCCGTACCATTGAGCATGTTCTCCATATCTGTAACCGAAGTGATGTCCCACTCACCCAGGCTGCGGTTTAATGACGTAGCATCTTCAAACATCGAGGCCAAACTTGAAGCCGACGAAAGATCGGGCGAGTCTTCAGCGGATACTTCCAGGTTAGCCGCATTCCGGAAAGCTTCTTCCATCGAAGTCCATTCAATATTGCCCCACTGTTCAACTTCAAGAATTTTCAATTCATCACCGCCGCCATCTTCACCATACTGACCGAAGTTAATACGCTCAAGGTCACCAGCGATCTTTATGCGGTATGTGCCGGACTGATCGAAACTCAGCGTATATTCATCAGAAGCCCATTCACTTCCGCTATGGGTTCCATCGGTCCAGTAAACCAAATAGTCACTACCTACACCCGGTATCGTAATCTGGTTGTCATCTGAAGCCCCTTCATTTTCCGAGTTCCAGACGGTTATAAAAGCTCCTTCCGGGCTTAGTCCATCATCTTCTATCTCCCATGAAAAATCTTCAACAAGAGTCTTGCGGGCAGCTGCACCATCAACTGAAAAGTGCAGCTCATCGGCTCCCAACGTAATCCCTTCATGCACTTGTTGAGCAGACCAGCCATTCAGAGTCTGATTATAATTTTCTACTGAAAGGCCGGAGTTACTGAGCATATTTTCCATCGTGTTACCAAAAGACTCGGTATCCTCTATTGCGGTAACATCCCATGAGCCAATATCTTGATTAAAGGATTCCGCACCACTAAACATACCGGCCATATCCGTCACATTTCCGGTATCCCAGTTGCTGATGTCACCATTAAACTCTTCAGCTCCGGAAAACATGCCTCTCATAGAGGTCACATTACCGATCTCCCATCCACCAATTTCACCGTTAAAGCTGACGGCGTTTGAAAACATATTGGACATTGCGGTTACATTACCCATATCCCAATTATCAAGATCCTGATTAAAAGCCGATGCGCCATTGAACAAATTGGTCATGCGATCTACATTGCCTGTATCCCAATCTCCTATATCCTGATTAAATGACTCAGCACCTGCGAACATGGCGTACATATCGGTTACATTTTCAGTGTTCCAATCACCGATAGGTTGATTAAAAGAGGCCGCATTTTCAAAGGTGTAGATCATAGAAGTGATGGTACTCGTGTCCCAATGTCCTATCTCGCCATTCATCGATTCGGCATTCCGAAACATCGATGTAAGGCTTGTTACCTGGGACAGGTCGGGGGCATCCTGTGCGGATACATCTACATTGGCGGCATTCTGAAATGCGTCTGCCATATCCGACCACTCGATATCTCCCCACTGTACGACATCCAGAATCTTCAGCTCATCACCTCCGCCCTGATTTCCGAATTGTCTGAAATTAATTCGGTGGAAATCTCCGCTGATTTCTACTCTATAGATACCAGGCTCATCTACCGTAACGGTATGTTGATCTGATCCGGTTTCACTACCGGAATGGCCACCATCCAAGTCTTGCCATTCCCCGTTTACCTGCTCTACTTCCGTCCAGTTGATTTGATAATCAGCCCCTTCACCGGGTATCGTAAACTGATTATCATCCGACGAGCCTTCAATATCTGTTTGCCAGATGGTTACAAACGGCTCATCTTCGGCCTGCGCCGGGGTCATCCCCATAACACTTATTAGCAGCGCTGTAAAAATCCAGCACCCCAAGTTCAAATTTCGCTTTTCTAAACCTTTCGATACGATAGACTTATAACTTTGCTCCATAACTTCAGAACGTTTTGTTTTTGGGGAAAATAGTACCGGAGAACTTCTATGCGCTTACACAGAATAGGTGTACAAGCGTGCGATTGGAAGCACACATCCATTTTCACTGTTTTTCTTTCTGGAAATTGTAAGCCCCTGATACTGATACCCCTGTTA
>SLJN01000031.1 GCA_007135115.1 Balneolales bacterium | reverse complement strand
CCGAGGGATGCACGGGAAAGCGCCGACCAACACAACCTCCGCGAGGACGCGTGGTGATAATCGGCCGAGTCGGGGACGACTACGGCCGGCATTTAGATTTTTTATTAGATGCTTATGTCACATTCTCAACAGTGCCACCGAAGGTGGAATTAGGATCTCGAAATGACAGTGCATGTGGGGAAAACAGCGCGACTTCGTCGCGCGGAAAGGAATCTGGACAAATTCAGAGTAAAGTAAGTTGTGCAACACGCACGGCAATCGGACATTATGCATGCGGATTTTGGGTGATGGTTAATGGCTATCGACTAAGCCCTTAACGTCATTCCGACTGAAGTCGCGGCTAAGTCTGCCCGCTTGTGCAACTTGTCTACCCGCGACGGAATGGAGGAATCTAACCAGCTGCCGAATTATACATGGGCACTCATTACCTTTCGGCATTTGAGAAATCAGACAGGGGTTTGTGGAGTTGTGGCATACATCTCAACCGATGGCGGGACTAAACTCATCCCCCGGCCCCTTCTCTTGTGCATCAAGAGAAGGGGTGACTCGTGTTCGATATTTGGAGTTTAATTCATTAAGCCCAAGTCCTGGCTAACAATTTTTAGGGAAGTTTATAATTACAAGTTAGCCAACAAGTTCCCCACTCTAAATGCATTAGAGAGGGGACAGGGGTGAGTTTAGTCCGAGATTGGCTGCCATTGTTGCCACTGTTACCAAAAACTAACCCATAAATCTATCCGCGTTGGTTGCCCTTGCAGATCCCTCCACTTCGGCGCGGTAGGCAGTTTCAATGAAAGCTTGCATCTCAACGCGCCTACAGTCGGGATGACGTTATTTGGCTACCATAGTAGCCTCAACGTCATTTAGAGATCTTAAACCTACCTCGTTGGCATTATAGAGAAGGTGATATAAACTTAATTTCAATTCTATATTCTATACTCTTTTCAATTAAGTCAGGTAGAACCTTTGTTAAATTATTGATTAATAATTATATAAGATCCGACTATTATCCGTGAAAACCCCCGATCTCTCGCGTTGATGAAGGCCAGGGCGCGGTTAAAAACATCTGTCTATGCAAGCTGAATGAATTTTTGCTTAAGGACCATTAAAACCGATTTTTGATTGCATTGGGTGGATCATTAAATCCATATTGATTTCCATTACGCTAAGTTAATTTTGTCGCAGCAGGGTATTCTGATAATTCAGAAATCGGATGTAAGATGCCCTAATAATATTTACCGCTATGCCTCAAATCCCAAGATATCAACCGGATTTTTCTCTGCCGCCGTATGCCTATGTGCCGGGGCATCATCCGCATCCTCATCGGCATCCTTCCGGACATAAAATGGAAACGATTCCTGATCTGCCGGTTACAGCCGATCTTTCTGAGTGGCAGCAAAACCGGGTGTATCTGACCGGAATTGATTTATTCAACCACGGTTATTACTGGGAAGCCCATGAACAGTGGGAAGCACTATGGCATTTTACCGACCAGCAAAGTGCCGAGGCCAATTTCTACCGGGGTTTGATTAAACTGGCAGCCTCGGGTGTTAAGATCAAGGAAGATAATTTCAGAGGGGCTCAGCGGCATGCTGAGAAAGCAAAAGGTTTGTTTGATGAAATAGAACAAAAGTATGGAAAGCCAAAAATCGGTGGACTTCAAATCCAGGAATTGAACGGTTTTTGCAATCAGATAATGCATCAACTATCGGATGATCAAGTTCCGGCGGATCTGCAAAAAGAAATCGTATTTGATTGGTGTTTAACTCCCGGATGAAAACGAACTACATCCGCTGTTTTTTAAATTTATCCAGGGAAATATAGCTCATCTCACCAGTTTCGGTGTCTTTAAGCTGCGCATAAACATCGAGACAAACTCTACCGGCATCAGGCGGTTTAAGGTTGATGATATGATCGTTGCTTAGAATCTTGTATCTGCGAGTTTCATAGCGGCTTGTATTTCGGTTAAGCACTTGCAACTCGTAAATATCACCGATAAGATGCTCTGTGCTTTGGATGAGTTGTTCAGCTGATTTCTTCTGCATAGTTTAAGTTTGACTTAACCTGATGTTTTCAGGTTTTTAAATCAGGTTCGGAAATTATAACAATAAAAGGTGTACTTTACGAATGAAACGAATTCACTATTTAGCCGCCGAATTTTTTAATTATAGCTATGATAATTACGAGAACCACCTCGGTATCGGAAATGTACGTTTTGAGGAACTTATGCCAAAAGAAGCTGCATTGTATGAACAAGCCGAAAAGGAGGGGTGGTCCGATGAACAAATTGCAGCTCATACCGGCGACAAAATTGAAAGAATCCCGGAATTGAGGGAAAAATTCAGAGAAGCAAAGGCCATTGTTGACGCTGAAGATCCTGCCGAGTCATTCCTGCTTAGCGTCCGGGCAGCGGTTGAATTTGCTGTTAAGGAGGGGCTGGATGATCAAAAAAGTATAGACAATCTAATCGGGCAAATTTGCTATCGGGCTGCGGATCTCAGCTATATTTTAAAGGATAATAATGAGTCTCTATGGAAATATTCTAAGAAATTACGGTCAAAAGCCGATGACATATCAAACATTGACCATGATTTTAATTTCGGTGAATAAGTTCTGGGTTTCTGGTCTGCAGGCCTAAATAGTGTCTGTAAGAAAACACCAATATCTGCGTTCCGCTCGTCCCAAAAATGCTCATGTACGCTATGTACACTGCGCTTTTTGGGAGTTTCGCGCGCCTTGATCTTGCCAATTTCTTACAAACACTACCTCTTTTCTTACAGGCACTAAATAAGAGCCATATTAATTCTGATGTCGTAAAATTCCTCTTGCCTTAATCTCGGCCAAAAAGACGGTTTCAAAAAAATTCTATTAAGCTCAATTATTTACTTCGAATCAATATTGGCCGACTAATTTTTAGTTATGATCTATCTTCGGATATTTAAATCTGTATCAACCACAAATATCTTTTTCCGTTGGCTTCAGCCAACGGTTTAAGGCGCGCCACACTTGGTATGCAGGGCTTTAGCCCTGCGACTATTGGGGGCTAAAGCCCCACAACTTTATCGGAGCCTAACAACCGTCGGCTGAAGCCGACGGCAATAGATCTTTATTAGCTACCTTGCCAACATGAATATTCCGTGAAAAATGGTTACACAGAACTTTATCGGATAAATACTAACTTTTTGTCGGACAGTAGTGACTTTGAATGATATTTTCATAATCAGCTAAACAAACAAGTAAATATTATTGAATTCATTTCATGCCGGATTTATTGATAAACATCGCTGTGATCGCAACCCTGATCATCATTCACGAATGCGGGCATTACCTGGCCGGTCGCCTCATTGGGATACCGGGGAATCACGTGAAAATCCAGTTGCTAACGTATCCGCCACATGTTGCTCTTGGAAGTGGAATCAATGAATGGATCTCACCAAGCGAACCGGATCGCTTCATCGATCGGCTGACGGCATTCAGCGATGATGAGAGAAAGCACTACCTGTTCGTCGCCGGTGGACATGCCCTCGAATTTCTTTTTGTGATGGCATTGGTGGCCATCACCTTGTTATCCGGCAACGCTCTATTGATGCAGCTTGCAGAACCCTTCATAATATTCAGCTTAATGTTAAGTGCGATTTATTTGTTGATCGATTTTTATCACACATCGAAATATCAACAACCCGGCGGCGATTTTTCGGGTCAGTGGATGATTTCCAAAGGGTGGACGCTCTTGTTTTATCTGGTATATTTTGGGGTTCTTGTACTAATGCTTATGTTAATTAGGTAAATTAGTCTTCCTGAATTCAAAATAAGATTCAGACGGATAGACTAATGGCCAGCCTGGCCGTGGAAATATTGGTGAGCCAGGTTGAAAATTATCAATACCATGACGCAGCGAAGCGTACATATCTGTGAAGATCATCAGATTGTGGTGGAGGGCATAGAGCAGATTCTGTCGGAATCAGAGTGCTATACCGTCAGTAGTACCTCAAAATCTATTGAGGAATGCCGGACCTATCTGAGCCATAAGCCGGCTGATATCCTGGTGTTGGTGCTGGCCATCCATAAATGATCCTTTTCTGGTGGATCAGGTTCGCAAAAATGGTGGCCTCGGGTTCCTGCTGAAAGATTTCGGAAAAAAGAGTTCGCCGAAGCCCTTGATAAACTGAATCCGGTACGGCGAATTCAAATTCTCGGTGAACAAACAAACCCGGTCGTTAGAAGGCTCGGTGATGTTTTTTCTGACTGCCGTCATTGTTATTCTGATTCCCGTTTTGCTATCCGAGCGGATGGATAACGATAAGGCCATTTTGTTTGCGCTCGTGCTGGCTATGCTGGTCACTGGTCTGGAAGCTGTATCGGTCTATGGGATCGATAATCTGGTTATTCCGCTAGCCGGATTTTTGGGATTGTTTATGATGATGGATCATAGCACGGAAATTCTTGTTTTTCATGCTGTAATAATCATCGGGATATTTTTGATTCTGCTGGCGGTCAATTACTGGAAGCAGCTCACGGTTTCGGGAATTATAGGGTTGACGTTAATGCTTTTCGTGATTTATGCCTGGGGGGAATGGTACTGGATGATGACGGCTCTTTGGTATTGCCTGACGTTTAACCTTGGCGTCTCATTAAGACGCTTTTCACGCCGCTATTTTGCCAATCTTTCAAAAGAACAGTCCCGAGGCGTATTTGAGATCAGCGCCGTTTTTCATTTGTCGGCGGTACCACTTGTGGTGCTTTTCTCTAACCTGATTGACCCACAGCCTCAATACTACAGCTATTTCATAATATTGATCGGCGGGGCCACCGCCATTTCTTATTTCCATTTCATCACCCACTGGCTGAAGCGCATATCATCACCCAAAATACCGCCGGAATCGGCACAAAGCTGGCTGGTTCGTAGTGCTGCCGCTTTAACCGGTGCTTTTATTATCTACGGACTTGCCTGGCTGACGGACGGTCAGTCCTTGATGCATTCGGTGGAAATACAACTTGTGATAGCTTGGGTATCTGTAATGATTCTCGCAATCCTCCAAAAATTTGTACTGGCCGGATATTACTGTGGAAAATGCGGGAAAAGGGTATTATCAGCCGTACACTGCGGTCGTGATACCACTTTAATTCGCGGCTATTCATTTCTTGGTTTGTAGCAGGGAATTCTTATTTCGATGGGCGTATCGGCGGTTGTAACAGTATATCTCATTTCATTGAACAGCTATTGATTAATCGCTTTAATCCATAGTATTTCAACGCTTACTTTGATTCGACTCTCCGGATGTATTCAATACAGATTTAAACCGTGAATCAAAAAGCACGCGAAATGCAGGCCTAACTATTTATTCGCGTAGCTTTCCACATGGTGTTGAAAAGTTTTCGGGGGTATTTAAAAAGAGAAGACGTACTTTTCCGTTGCCCTGTGTCATAATTTAATCATCCCTGACATTATGCACAGGTTATCCACATTAAATGTTTCCGAATTCGGTCATGACCGGTGTAGTCATTGTTTGTACCTGCTTTGTGGAAAAATTGTTCAAAAGTTATGTTGAATTTACTCAGGGAGTTACAAATATTAGTAAAAAGTCTGACCGAGCAGGGTCAATATGTTTTGTATAAGTGCCGGTTTTTTCGTCATATAGTAGTTTAAGGTAGCGCTCGCGTTACAAAAGTACAGTTCAGTCAGCAGTTAAAGCCGGGCACATAACATTTCTTAGTGGAAAACACGGGTTATCCACAAGAACACATCAATTTATCAATCGAAATAAATATCGAGTTCTGCCATGCAAATACATCCGCATTATACCAGCACCAATCAGGAGAACCCTTTCGAGGGTATGGAGTTTGAGTCACGAAAATCTGAAATCCGAAACCCGGATGGTTCACAGGTTTTTCTGATGGATGATGTAACCGTGCCTGGTAGTTGGTCGCAGGTTGCCACGGATATCCTGGCACAGAAATATTTCAGAAAAGCCGGAGTGCCGGCAGCTACGAAAAAAGTAGCTGAAAAAGGAGTACCGAAGTGGCTGCAACGATCCGAACCTGATCAGGACGCTCTAAAGAAGCTGCCAAAGGAAGAGCGGTTTTCGCATGAAACCGACGCGCGCCAGGTTTTCCACCGTCTTGCTGGCTGCTGGACCTATTGGGGGTGGAAGCACGATTATTTTAGCACCGAAGAGGATGCGCGGACATTCTATGCAGAACTTTGTTACATGCTGGCTAATCAGATGGTAGCGCCGAACAGTCCGCAGTGGTTTAACACCGGTCTTTACTGGGCGTATGGCATTAACGGTCCGGCTCAGGGCCACTACTATGTAGATCCCGAAACCGGTAAGGTTCTCAAATCCAAAGATGCCTATAGCCATCCGCAGCCGCACGCCTGCTTTATCCAGAGCATTGATGATGACCTGGTAAATGAAGGCGGAATTATGGATCTGTGGGTTCGGGAAGGCCGATTATTCAAGTACGGCTCCGGAACCGGGACCAACTTTTCTGATCTGCGCGGCTCAGGTGAACCGTTGAGCGGCGGCGGGAAATCGTCCGGACTGATGAGTTTCCTGAAAATCGGTGATCGCGCTGCCGGTGCCATCAAATCCGGCGGAACCACGCGGCGGGCTGCCAAAATGGTGACTCTCGACCTCGATCACCCGGATATCGAAGAATACATCAACTGGAAGGTAATAGAAGAGCAAAAGGTTGCTGCACTGGTAGCCGGATCAAAAAAATGTGAATACCACCTCAAAAACATCATCCGGCTATGTCATGAGCCCGTAGAAATTGAGGGGCATACGTATAATGGACGTATCAGCCGGGATCCGACCAAAAATAAGGCACTGGCACAAGCCATCCGTGAGGCGAAAAACGATGAAGTTCCGCTGAATTACATCGAGCGAATTATTCAGCTCGCAGGTCAGGGCTACACCGATATCGCCTTTGATACCTACGATGTGGACTGGAATTCCGAAGCCTATGCAACGGTGAGCGGTCAGAACTCCAATAACTCTGTTAGGGTACCCAACGCATTCATGCGTGCGGTTGAGGAGGACAAAGACTGGCACCTTTATGGACGCGTTGAGAAGCGAAGAGCGGCTGAAGAAGGGCGTAAGGCGGAGCCCATGAAAACCATCAACGCGCGTGAGCTTTTTGATGAAATCGGTTATGCAGCCTGGTCATCCGCAGACCCGGGTACGCAGTATCACGATACGATCAACGAGTGGCACACGTGCCCTGAAGACGGACCCATCAAAGCGAGTAATCCGTGCTCGGAGTACATGTTTTTGGACAACACCGCATGTAACCTCGCTTCCCTGAACGTAATGAAGTTCTACGATGAGGAGACGGGTCAGTTTGATGTGGAAAGTTTCCGTTATGCAACCCGGTTGTGGACCGTTGTTCTGGAGCTATCCGTGCTGATGGCGCAATTCCCTTCCAAAAAGATTGCCGAATTATCCTACAAATTCCGAACGCTTGGATTGGGTTACGCCAACATCGGTACGTTGCTGATGGTACACGGTCTGCCGTATGATAGCAAAGAGGCTACTAATTACGCCGCCGCCATCACAAGTATCATGCACATGACCAGTTACGCAACCAGTGCCGAGATGGCCGGCAAGCTTGGTGCTTTTCCCGGCTATGATCACAACAAGGAACACATGCTCCGCGTGATGCGCAACCATCGCCGGGCAGCCTGGAATGTCGGGGATGAAGAGTACGAAGGTCTTACCATCAAACCGGAAGGGATCAATGAGGATTACTGTCCGGAATACCTGGTCAATGCAGCTCGTCAGGATGCTGACCGCGCATTGAAACTGGGCGAGCAAAACGGCTATCGCAACGCGCAGGTAACCGTTATTGCACCAACCGGTACGATCGGTCTGGTGATGGATTGCGATACAACCGGCATCGAGCCGGATTTTGCCCTCGTCAAGTTCAAGAAACTGGCGGGTGGTGGCTACTTCAAGATCATCAATCAGAGTGTGCCGGCGGCGCTGCGCAGGTTGGGATACTCTGAAAAGCAGATCAACGAGATCGTCAATTACGCCAAAGGCTACGGCACCTTGAAGGGTAGCCCGACTATCACGCACGAACATCTCCGCGACAAAGGTTTCGGTGATGAACAAATCGATGCCATCGAAAAAGCGTTGCCTTCGGCTTTTGATATCAAGTTTGCTTTCAACCATTGGACACTCGGAGAGGAGTTCTGTAAGGAGACCCTTGGTATCTCTGATCAACAACTCGCCGATCCCGGATTTGATCTACTGGAACACATCGGTTTCACAACCGGCGAAATCGAGGCGGCAAACGACCACGTCTGCGGCACGATGACCGTCGAAGGAGCACCGCACCTGAAAGACGAGCACCTGCCGGTTTTCGATTGCGCCAATAAGTGCGGTCGCAAAGGAACCCGCTACATCTCCGCGGATGGTCACATCAATATGATGGCTGCAGCGCAACCTTTCATTTCCGGTGCCATCTCCAAAACGATCAACCTCCCGGCCGAGGCTACGGTTGAAGACATCAAGGAAGCATATATGTATTCCTGGAAGAAGATGCTCAAGGCCAACGCCCTGTACCGGGATGGCTCGAAGCTGAGTCAGCCGCTCAATACCACCTCCGGTGTGGCCAAAGTGGCTGAAGATGACGAAGCCGAAGATCAGCAGGCGAGTCCGGAAGAAACCATGGCACAGGATCGTGTTGTGGAAACCGCGGAACGTATCATCCATAAGTATGTAGCCGAGCGGAAGCGCCTGCCCAACCGGCGAGGCGGATATACGCAGAAATCCAAAATCGGCGGACAAAGTGTGTATCTGCGAACCGGCGAATATGAAAACGGTCAGATTGGTGAGATTTTCATCGATATGCACCGTGAGGGCGCTGCTTTCCGAAGCTTGCTGAACTGTTTTGCCATCAGTATTTCACTTGGAATGCAGCACGGCGTACCACTGGAGGAGTTTGTGGATGCCTTTGTGTTCACCAAATTTGAGCCCAGTGGACAGGTACACGGAAATCCACAGATCAAAATGAGCACCTCGGTCATCGACTATATTTTCCGCGAGCTTGCGGTGACCTATCTCGGCAGAGAAGATCTGGCCCATGTAGGTCCGGAAGAAATTCTGCAGCGAACCCTCCGCCCGGTCGATGAGCCTGATCCTTATGATCAGCAATCCTATGCATCTCCTGAGCCGCAAAAAGGTCAGGATCCGACACCCGCTACTGCAAAAGTGAGCAGCTCATCTAAACAAATTGAGGGTTCCGCTCAGTATCAGCGGGCTAAGAAAATGGGCTTCACCGGTGATGTATGCGGGGATTGCGGTAGTATGACGATGGTGCGTAACGGCACCTGCCTGAAGTGTACTACTTGTGGTTCTACGAGTGGATGCTCTTAGGGTAGATTAAGAGTAAAAGAAAGAGAAAAGTGTCTGTCGGGTTTTGGCCTGGCAGGCACTTTTTTATTTCAGTCCTGTAGCCGATAGAATTAACCCGCCGACAGAGGAGGTTGGGAGATTTTTTCGGATATGAAAGGAAGTTCAAGGTTCAAGGGGTTCAAAGTTTAAGTGCTGGGGGCAACTTAAATCTACCGCTGTCTATCAGCAATGTTAGCTACAGCTCTGATAATTGAACTCAAAGCAACCTTTCAGGTTTATAAACACCTGAAAAGTTTGGGTAGCCACGCAGGTTCTATATTGAAAGTAGCGCAGAATGGAGCGTAGGGAGTCGAGCGTTAGCCAATCCCGCAAAGTGAAACCCCCTCGAAAATCAAAAATACAACCAATGCGCCATAGCAGCTATAATCGGCAGGGTAAGAATTGTCCTCTGCAGAAAGATGATCACCAGTTCCCGGAAATTCAGGGGGATTCTTGATTTGATGATGAGCGCTCCGACTTCGGACATGAAAATAAGCTGGCTCACCGATAATGCGGCGACTACAAACCGGGTGAGTTCGCTTTCGATTCCGGTGACCATAATGGCCGGAATGAACATATCCGCAAATCCGACAAGTGTTGCAGGTGCTGCTGCGTGAGCTTCGGGAATCTGCAGAAGCTGAAGTATCGGGATCATGGGATAGCTGAGCCAGGTAAATAACGGGGTGAATTCGGCAAAGATCAGGGAGAGAATTCCGATTGCGAAAACCAGAGGCAGCACCGAAAAGAAGATATCGGCAATGTTACTCATCGAATTCCGGAGCAGCTGACTCACACCCGGTGCATGCTGCGCCCGATACATCGCTTTACCGGCGGCATCCTTGAGCAGGTTTTGATCATACACTTCCTCTTCAACGTTTTGTGCTCCGGCAGGCTCATAGTAAGTATCAGGTTTACGGGAAAGAGGGGGGATCCGGGGAATTACCACAGCTGCGATCAGTCCGGATACCACAACGGTACTATAATACTGTAAAAACATGTGGTTCAACTCAACGAGATTGATGACGACCAGGCTAAATGCTATGGAAACGATAGAAAAATTAGTGGCAATCACCGCTGATTCCCGGCGGTTGTAAAACCCGTTTTCGTACTGTTGCATGGTAATAAGTACCCCGACCGTTCCGGAGCCAAACCAGGATGCCGTAGCGTCAATCGCGCTGCGACCGGGTAGGTTGAAAATAAACCGGAAGGGTTTTCGAACCAGGGTGCCGATCATCTCCATAAAGCCGTAATCCACAAGAAAGGGCAAAAAGAAGGCGGCAAATAAAAAGAAAGCAAACAGCACCGGCATCAGGTCATCTAACATGACCCCACCACTTACATCCGATATAATAAACTCGGGACCGACCTGTAGCAGCGTCAAAGTTGCCAGCAGGGTTCCAACAACTCTCAAGGAGAGCCAAAATGGAGAGATTTCAAATATTTCGTACATGGGTCCGGCAAGAGCCCACTTGGGTTTGGCAGCTTTAACATAGATGGTCAGCAGCAATGAAATCCAGAAGATGGCAACCACGATGGCAGGCAGAGTTCCTTCCAGCAGATCCATTAAGGCATCAGCCATTATACCCATTCCGACATTAATGCTGTCATCGTACGTAAAGGGAATGAGGAAAATGCCGATTCCAATCAATGAGGGTATCAGGAAAACCAGAATGTTTCGGATCGTAAATAGATTATTCGGGGAAATTTGATCCTGATCAGACAAAGGAGAACTCATATAGGAAGAAGTCGTTTTCGGTTGCCATAACTTGAAGAGCGCAAAGTAGGTGTTTCAACAGGACGGCACAAGTAAACAGCTTTACGATAACTGAAATAGATTGACATTTTGCCGTTTGATATTCCACGGGCATTTTTTAGATTTTAATCAACAGAATATACGTAAGTAGCAAGAGTATGGGTGTAATAATTTGAACAGCAGTAGTTTGTGGGGTAATTTCCGGTATTTTATGCCTATTGTTCTTTAAGCCCGAATTTATAAAGCTTTAATCGTGGTTTTTTATTTAGTGCATGTAAGAAAACAGCCATATCAGCCGTGTTAGTTCAGCTTTAAAGTTATCGTGGTTGACGATTAATTTGAAAACTTCATCTGCACACTCCGAAACACTAAGTTTATGCCTTTAAATGATACCGGGCTGTAACGGTTTGAAGAGTGGATGACATAAACATCAGGCGGCTTGTAATTTATAAAAGGTTATCGTAAAAAAGGAAAATGAAAGCAGGGTCAGGATACAGTACGGCGAATGATTCACAGACGGCCGTGCTTGAAGCGTTGGAAATGGCTTTAGATGTCGGGGCTGATCAACCGGCGATTTTATTTGTATTCATAACAGATCGTTATGATCCCGAAGCAGTTGTATCTGCATTAAACCAAAAACTCGATGGGGTGCCTTTCGCAGGGATGTGTGCTGCCGGGATCCTTTATGGAAATCAGGTTTATACCAGTGGTGTAGCGATACTGGCTCTGCATGGCGAAGAGTTAGAAGCTCAGACCGTATTGAGTAGCGGGTTGAATAAAAATCCATTCGATGTTGGCAAATTTACGGCTGATAAGATCCTTGCAAACGGTCATGAAGATGGTATTGTAGCCGTCTTCCCTGATGGGTTCAGCTCCAATATTGCTGAGATGCTCCGCGGGTTATATATGAATATGGGGCCTTCGTTTCAGTACATCGGGGGCGGTGCCGGCGACAATCTTAAGTTTTATAAAACCTATCAGTTTACAGAGCAAGGCGTTGCAACTGATGCTGTCGCTGCTGCAATGATTCGCGGGATTCCGGTTAACATATCCTTAGGCCATGGCTGGGAGTCTTATGGAGAGCCCATTATGGTGACCAGAGCCGAGGGCAAAAGGGTATACGAAATCGATGGGAAACCGGCTTTTGACGCTTATAAAGATCGATTTGAAGGGGTTACAATTGATTCGTTTTCTTCAGTGGGCATGAAGCACCCGCTTGGATTTATCGACGTAAACGGTCATTACTATATTCGTGATCCACTTTCCGTTAATCCGGATGATAACAGTATTAATTGTGTATCAGAGGTGCCGCCAAATGCCATCGGCAATATTATGAAAGGCGAGGTTTCTCAGTTAATAAATACCGCTCGGTCGGTATGCATAAATGCAAAGAAAACGTCAAAAAATCCGTCTTTCGCCTTGATTTGTGATTGTATATCCCGATATTTACTAATGGCTGATGAATTTGAAGCTGAATTGGAAACTTTTCGGGAAGTCATTGGCGATGATGTCCCGGTAGTAGGTGCGCTAACGTTTGGAGAAGTTGGTTCAGTCGAAAACGCACCGTTCTTTCACAATAAAACGCTTGTGCTTGCAATAGGCTAAGTTTAGCCCATATCTAATTTAGACTGATTAAGATATGATGATATCAGTTTGATACCCGGAGACTTGCGGACGTCCGGGTACTAAAGATTTGGTTGCTTATTAGAGAGGATTTAAATAAATGTTTTACTATTAAATACGATGGATCAGGATAATAAGCCGGAGTCGGCGTCGGACTATGCCGTGCTTCATGAAATATCAGTATTCGGGATGCATGAAAATGTGGATGCGGTTGTTAATGAAGCACTTGAAAAAGCCGCAAGATTATTTCGTGTCAGATGCTTTGCAATAACTCTGGATCATCAAACACACACCGAAGTAGTTTTATCCTGGGGGTTTCGCAGTCAGGATGAAGTATTTGAGAAGATTTCGCTGGACCACCCGAATCGGTTCCGCTATAAGTTCTCTGGTGGGGGAATGTTGTTTATGGAATTGCCGTATGCCTATGATGATCGCGAAAACCGGTTTTATACCATTTTCTCTCGCCATGTTGATCGGGCCTTCCAACACGCCAAAGCCGTAACGGAACAAAAACGCGAAGAGGAACTCCGTAAACACAAAGAGCGGATTTTAGCCACACTTGCTACGGAAAAGCCTCTTGAGGAGATTCTTCAATTAATAGTTGACTCACTTGAATCTGAAGAAGCAGACAGCCGGGCGATGATTATGTTGGTGGATCAACAACAAAAGGAGTTGGTTCACGGTGTTGTTCCGGATGCGTTTCGTGAGTGCGTTAATAGCATTCCCATAAAAAATGGTGCTGGTTCGTGCGGAACGGCAGCCTTCAAAAGGGAACGAGTCATTGTTGAGGATGTACGTACACACCCGTACTGGCAGAATCATCTGGATGAAGCTGAAAGAATTAACCTCAAAGCATGTTGGTCTGAACCCGTTTTATCCGCTTCGGGAAATATTTTGGCTACCCTTGCAGTGTTTTATCCCTATCCCAAAAAACCCGACAACGACCATCTTGAGCGTCTCAAAACGCTTGCGAATCTGACCAGTATCGCCATCGAGCGGAAGCGTTCGGAAAAGCAGCTCCATCAGTCGCTTAAGGAAAAAGAAATGCTCCTGCAGGAGGTGCATCACCGGGTGAAAAACAACCTTGCACTGATATCAGGTTTTCTCGAACTACAAGCCGGGATCAACAAAAATCCGGATTTTACGGAAGCTGTGAAAGACAGTCAGGCGCGAATTCGTAGTATGGCTTTAGTCCATGACCAACTACATAAGGTCGATGTAATTTCGTCTTTTCGTTTTGATCACTATCTCACCCAGCTGGTGAAAGATATTAGTTCGTCTTTCAAAGATTCCTCCAGCTCAATAGAACTCGATATAAATGTTGAGCCGGTTAATCTTTGTATCGATCAGGCCATACATTGTGGAATTTTGGTGAATGAAATGATCACCAACACTTATAAACACGCTTTTCGTGATCGTAAGACCGGATCGCTTCAAGTTCGTTTGTTTAGTCAAGGGGACCAAATTGTAATCAGCGTAAAAGATGACGGGAAGGGGATTCCAAAAGATATCTTTGAAAGGCAAAACAAAGAATCGCTGGGCATTCGAATCATGCGCAACCTGATTTGGCAGCTCGATGCCGAATATGATATTGATAACAACAACGGCACTCAGATCACAATCAGGTTTCCGGCTCAAAAATGATTTAGTTGGTTACTTTCGTTTGACCGCTGTGAAAAGTGGGGCGAAATTCCTATCCTACCAAGAGTTGTATTCTGATTTTATTTATTGAATCCGAAAGAGGTATTCAGGATATAGCAAGGGTTAGCAGAAATCATTAATAAAAAGCATTACTGCAGTTAATTCGAATGTCAGGTAAGTTTGTGACGCTCTCGGTTTTAGTTGTAATAGGAATTCACGGATTCTTCATTCAGGCGTATGGACAGGAAATCGAAAACGTAGATGAGGCTTTTGAAGAAGCAAGAGCCTTTGCTTACGATGGGGAGTACGAGAAGGCGGAAGATCTCCTGAAGCAAATCCTCGAACAATCACCAGATTATTATGATATCCGGATCTTTCTCGCCCGTATGTATTCGTGGACGGATCGGTACGAGGATGGTCTGGAACAAACCGGCTATGTTCTGGAGCGCAGTCCCTCGAACATCGAGGCCCTGGAAGTTCACATTACGCTCCAACTCTGGAATGAACAACCCGAAGAGGCCAGGCAAACAGCCGCTGCTGCTATCGGACACCACAGTTCGGATGACCGGTTTTGGGTTCAGAAAGCGAGAGCGGAGATTGCCCTTGAAAATTATGGCGAAGCGGGCAGAGCACTGGATCAGGCTGAAGAACTGAATCCCTCTCAGGAAGATGTGCCGGGATTGCGGTCGCAAATTCGTCAGGACCGGCTTCGCTACACGGTGACTTTATCGGGAAACCATGATCGGTTCAGCGAAATTTTTGATCCCGCCACGACTTCGTATTTGCAGGTTTCAAGGTCAACGCGACTGGGATCGGTGATCGGCAGGGTCAACTATCGAAACCGGTTTGGCAGCTATGGCTTTCAACCGGAAGTAGATTGGTACCCACCCATTGCCGATGGTATCTATGCCTACCTCAATGCCGGGGCAACCACAAGCTCGTTGTTTCCGGTATATCGTTTAGGAGCTGAACCTTACTTTCGATTGCCCGCCGGATTTGAAGCCTCCGCAGGTATCAGGTGGTTGAGTTTTGAAACCGGCAATGTGATGATTTACACGATATCCGCCACAAAATACTACGGCAACTGGATGTTCACCTTCCGCCCGTTTTTTACTCCGGGCCAGGATGGCGTTTCCAACTCTTATAATTTCGTTGCTCGTCGATATTACAGTACGGCCAACACCTATGTAGAACTCAATGGCGGATTCGGATTTTCACCGGAAGAACGTTTTTTTCAGGATATTGACCAGGAGCTGTTTTTCTTTCGCTCCCAATATGCTGGGGTGAGTGCAAGCAGAGAGTTTCGTTACAATCTCACCGCTTTCGCCGGCTTTTCGTATGCCCGACAGGAAATGTCATTCAGCCCGGGCGATTATTACAACACCTACTCGTTGAATGCCGGGATTCAATTCAGGCTATAAGCCGGATTCGGGACTAAAGTTCCAACGCCTCTTTCAATTTTCGGGTTGATGTAACCGTGCATCCGGTTGATAACTCCGAAAGTTCTTCGGGAAGATGGGTTTCAAGAATTTCCTTGCTGACCGTCGTGTCTTTAGTGTTAAAGGGCAATGTACTTCGATCCGCCGTAAAAACTTCCTCGGCATCCTGTCGGGTGAAGGTGATGATGCGATCAATTTCCAGGGCTGAGGACAGTTTCCGCGTGATTTCTGAAAGCGCACCCGGTTGCGGCAATTTCTGACCCTGCTGAGAAATCAGGCAAGATAAAACCAAATTTACACCTTCCGGGAAGCTAAGCAGGTATTCACTGTCGATGTGTAATTCCCCGTCTTCGGTTTTTTGAAGGATGTTTCTCTGATATCCATTTAATCCCACCGCAGCAACACCGTTATCGGCAAGAAGCGCGATCAGGCGATTATTGAGATCCTTCATACTGCGCCGCCGGGCATCTT
>SLJN01000103.1 GCA_007135115.1 Balneolales bacterium | reverse complement strand
TGAAAAAATCAGATTTATCGGTTTGGCTTTTATATAAGTTGCGTCGCTTACGAGGTATTTTTAAAAATCTGGTCCGTTGGGAATACCGGTCGGCATTTCTCATATACCAACCGGTATTTTTCTATTTGATCTATCTGATATTTCGATACCGAAGTTTCTCTGCTCCTTTTTATGTTAACCCCGGCCTTCGCCTTTCCGGATTCAGCGGATGTTCAAAATCCGAAACGCTGGATGTCCTGCCTGAAACGGCACCTGTTGCTCGCTTTACCCATATAAGCCGCGGGAACCCATCATCCCGCTTCAGGCAAGTCCAAGCCTTTATGACGGAACACCAACTAAGCTACCCCCTGGTTCTGAAACCGGATCGCGGTAACCGCGGGCGCGGTGTGGCTGTTTTACATTCTGATGATGAGATTTTGAGCTATCTTCGCAAATCCAATATTCCACTTATAGCCCAGCAGTACATTCCA
Organism: Balneolales bacterium; assembly: GCA_007135115.1. Taxonomy (GTDB): domain Bacteria; phylum Bacteroidota; class Rhodothermia; order Balneolales; family Natronogracilivirgulaceae; genus SLJN01. The sequence continues at coordinate 4,116 of SLJN01000103.1, read as the reverse complement.
GGCAAAGAATTTGGCATCTTTTATTTCCGCTATCCCGACCGGGAAACCGGTGAGATCTTTTCGATTACCTGCAAAGAACCGGTTGGGGTTACCGGTGACGGAGTACGCAACCTGCGCCAATTGATTCTGGATCACCCCGACGCCTCTCCCATGGCTGCTGTACACCTGAAAAAATTCAGGCACCGCCTCCATGAAATCCCCGAAACCGGTAAAGTCATAACCATCGTATCAATCGGTACGCACAGCAGAGGAGCTAAATTCTCAGACGGTCAGCACTTAATCACCAACACACTAAAAGATGAAATAAATAACTTTTGCAACTCTTCCCGGCAATTCTGCTTCGGCCGGTTTGATGTCATTGCGCCCTGCGAACAGACCCTTTCCGAAGCCGGGGAATTTAAAATCGTGGAGTTAAACGGCATAACCTCGGAATCGACCAACATTTACAATCATAAAAACAGATACCGGGATGCCATTCGTATTTTGTGCCGGCAGTGGAGGCTTGCTTTTGAGATTGGGCTGAAAAACCGGCAGAATGAAAATCAACTATCATTCAGACAAATCATTACCGGGATATGTGAATTACAGAAAAGCTCAAGAGAGATTGAGCAATCATCTTAATAATTGCAAAGAGCATGAGTGGTGCGTGGTGCGGACTATAAAAAAAGCCTCCACTCAGCGAACTTAGTGGAGGCTTTAAATGAGTATTTCAGTTTAAAACGCGGATCTAATTTACGGTGCAATTCTCTCCGTCGTTTTCGGAAAAGTCGTTCTCATCGCAAATGTCATCATTGACATCTCCACCGCTGTGAACATAAATACCGTGATCTCCGCTATTAGATATATCACTATCGGTTAATGTAATCGAAGCATTCCTTCTTGATCTGGCAACCGTAACATTTGCAGCGCCAACACTTGAATGGTACTCTTCACGGCCACCATACTCTACAACTACTCGGGAAAGAGTATTATCAATATGTTCAGAGTCACTGATATAAATACCATTCCACCAGCCTTTAGTATCCTGTGTTCCTGTAAAGACTATTTCATTTCCATCTTCACCTTCAGCCGAAATACCACCGCCGTCACTCACTTCAAATTCTGCTCCTTGATCAAATTGAAATTCCGTGCCGGCCTCGACGGTCACAAATCCATTAGTTATATCGGTATCACCGGACATTATGTATGGAACGTTCAGATTTTCCCAGGTCGGGTCGCCGCCTCCTGTACTGTTACCCGAAATAGCAACACCATCATTCTCATTACCCTGATAGTCTGAATCAGCATCAAACACATCAAGGTGACTTGCAGTTGTTCTTGCAGGAGTATTGTTACCGGTGAAGGTGTTATTACCCGATTCGGGCATTTCACCATTTGAATGCAGGAAAAGGCCATAGCCTTCACTGTGTCTCAATGTGGAATTGGTGATATTCAGAAACCCGTCCCGACGAGTACGAGCTACAGTAACATTAGCCGGTTGGGTACTGGTATGCAAGTCAGTTCTGCCACCATATTCCACAATCACATATTCCAGCTTATTATTTACATTATCGGAATCGTTTATATAAATGCCATTCCACCAGCCCGGTGTCTCCTGCGTAGCTGTAAACAGAATTTGATCATCTTCCGTACCTTCAGCCATAATTCCGCCACCATTTTCTACCTCAAACTCTGAACCTTGATCAAAGTAAAGTTCGGTTCCGGCATCAATAGTTACATCGACGCCTGAAATAGAAACTTCCCCGTCAATTTCATAAGGTACATTCAAATTTTGCCAATTTTGATCATCACCGCCGACATCACCGCCACTTACGATAATTCTGTCGTGCTCATTACCCTGATAATCAGAATCCGCATCAAGGTAGTAGATTTGATTACTGGTCACTCTTACCGGAGCTTGATTATCGGTAAAGGTATTGTTTTCAAAATCCCGCAACTCACCATTACCGTGCATATGCATACCTACGCCCTCACTGTAGCGGGATATCGTATTGGTAATACTGACTCGCGCATCACGACGTGACCGTGCTATAGTAATATTAGCAGGTTGCGTACTGGTATGCATTTCTGAGCGACCTGCATATTCAACAATTACATAGTTAAGCTGATTGTTGATGTCTTCCGATTCGCTAAAGTGCAAGCCATTCCACCATCCTTCAACCTGGCTGGTCCCGGTAAACAGAATCGGATCGGCTTCGGTACCATCGGCATCAATAGATCCACCAGACTCGATGTCCATTTCAGTACCTTCCTGAAACTCAATACGTGCCCCGGGCTCAATGGTCAAGTCTGCGTTTACATCAATTGTGTTTGTAACGATATACAAATAGTCGGACTCAAAAGTAGTGTTATCGTTTATATCACTGGAAATCTCTTCGACACCCTGGAAGCCTACATAAATCTCTTCTGAAGCAGAATCATATACATCATCTGCAGATACCTCAAGAGTGACTCCATAGGCACCCTCTTCATCTGCAGTAAAACTTGTTACATCCGCTGTTGGGTCACCAATTTCTGCATCGCTACCGTCCGGAGTTTCCAGCTCCCATCTATAACTCAAATCATCTGCACCTGCAACACTTGAACTGGTTGCATCAAGTGTTATTTCATCACCAGGATCAGCTACGGTTGGATCTGCAGAAAGAGCAGCTTCAACCTCGACTTCATCTACATCATCTCCATCATCGAGTTCATCAAGTAGATCCTCGCATCCGCTGACCAGTAATCCGCCAGCAAGAACCCCCGTAAACAGTAACTTTTTACTGAATAGCTGTACGTGTTTGAATTCCATATCTATAATTTTGTTTTGTTTTGATTTTTAAAAATGCATTACTACAAACATATTTCACCCTCACAACACGCATTTATTTAGAATATCGGATCATCTGAAATTCAATTTTTGCATTCTCACAGAGAAGCTAATGAGCAAACTTGTTGGGATCGAGTTGAATACAGCAGGATATTTTTGATTTCATACACTTGCAATCCCGATCATGCCGCCTCTTTGCAAAAATCATCTGTAAAGAGTAACCCTCACAATTCGATTGAACTTTAATGCTTTATATGTCATTGAAATGACAAACAAGTACTGCTGATTTGTGTTGTTTACCTATCAATAAAACAAAAGGAAGAACTCTATGAGTAAAACCTATTATGATCCCGAGCATCTCAAAAAATTTCCCGATGTAACAGAGCTTCAGGAAAAACTCGGGGAAAAGTTTTTCGATTACTATAACTCCGTATTTGAAGGTGACGAACTCTCCGCCAGAGAAAAAGCTTTGATCGCGCTTGCAGTCGCTCACACGGTACAATGCCCCTATTGTATAGACGCCTACACGAAGTCGTCCATGCAACATGGGGTTTCCGAACCGGAAATGATGGAGGCCGTCCATGTGGCCTGTGCTATACGAGGCGGGGCCTCACTGGTTCATGGAGTTCAAATGATGGAACAATCCAAAAAACTTGGAATGTGATGCTGAAGTATTATGGAAACGGACAATCTCCGGTAACAGAGGAATTCCACCCGGAACTTGAGCTGCTCCGCAACCGGACCGAAACCCTTCGCAACCTGCCCGGATTTGAGGATAAGCTTGCAGAATCCGGTCTCAGTCCGCTCACGCCGACCGAGACCGAAATTCTGCAAATCAACGTCGGATATATGTGCAATATGACCTGCAAACACTGCCATGTGGATGCAGGTCCGCATCGCACTGAGATTATGACCCGGGAAACCTTACAACACTGCCTCGATGCTATCGACCGGGCAGAGTTTCAGACGGTTGATCTGACCGGTGGCGCTCCCGAAATGAACCCACACTTCAGTTGGTTTGTGGAGGAGTTATATAAGCGCAACTGTCATATCATTGTTCGCTCTAACCTTACCATCCTGGTGACAAATCCCACCTACCGCGCTCTGCCAAAGTTTTTTGCTGACCGCGGAGTTGAAGTCACCTGTTCTCTGCCCTTTTACAATAAAGCAACAACCGATCGTCAACGGGGTAAAGGCACCTATGATAAATCCGTAGAAGCCCTTCAAAACCTCAACGAATTGGGATACGGCAAACCGGGAACCGGGCTGGAGCTTAATCTGGTCTACAATCCGGCGGGTGCCTTTTT
>SLJN01000098.1 GCA_007135115.1 Balneolales bacterium | reverse complement strand
CATTCAACAAGCTGAATAAACCGCGGTGACCGGTGACAAGCGTACTCATCGGGTACTCCATGCCGCCATCACCGCCTTGAATGACCGAAAACTGTTCGTAGGGATATTCGCCGATGTAATCATTCAGCCATTCTACGGCTTCTTCTGTAAGTCTGGGCAGCAAATCCCAGTTGCGGGTTTGGGATCGCTCCACATACAAAAAATGTAGATCGGGCCCGTCATCCATCTCACGGATTTTGTGGGTGTATTCGTCATCTGCCGCCCACATAAAATCTATGACATCCAGGGCGTGAAAGTGCCAGGTCAGCTCATCTCCATCAGGGCGATTGACCGGTTCGTCGGGATCCTCATAGCCGTGGCCGATTTCCTGTGGATTTTGCAGATAACCGGTGCCTCCCACGGTATAGGAGGAATCGATGGTAATTTTGACATCAAAATCGCCAAAAACACCGTGAAATTCACGCGCCACGTACGGATCGGGATGCCAGCCTTCACGGTCGTATTGTGCCAGTCGGGGGTACCATTGCGCCATGGAGTAATCAATTCCCTCGCGGTTATCCCTGCCGGTTCGGCGTATTTGCTTGGGGACCTGCGCTTCAAATTCCATGTCGAATTCGGCGGAGTCGCCCGGAGCGATAGGTTCGTTCAGGTAAACTTTCATCACCGTCTGATCAATCTCCGTGCGAACGCTCCGGCCGTTTTGGCGCAGGTCATGAATTTTCTGATATCCGATTTCATCCTCAGAAAGCCGGGAAATGCGATCGCGGACACGGGAGTCCGGATCTACGAGCGTCTGAGAACGAACATCCATCATGCTTCCCGGCTGGAAGGCGTTGAAATACAGGTGGTAATAGACGACATCCAGCTCATCAGGAGAGTTATTATGGTAGATGAGGTTTTGGGTACCTTCGAGAATATGGGTGTCGACATCCAGGTGGACATCCATGGTGTAGTCGACTTCCTGTTGCCAGTGGTAGGGGGTGTCAGGTTGCGCCATTAAAATGGAAGGCAGGAAAACAGTGCAAAGCAACAGAAGGGCCGGCCGTAATAATAATTTAACCATGATGATACAGCAGCGAGTGGATGGATCAATTAGAAATAGACCGTAGGGACAAGGCATGCCTTGTCCCTACAGTTACAATGGAATGAATGGAAAAATTACAAAACCATCTTCGCAAAAGATGAAATCTACGCGTTCATTTCCGCAAGATTTTTGAAAAACCGGGCGGAAGCCTCAATGCCGCGATGGTAATCCTTCAGGGTAAACTTTTCGTTGGGTGAGTGGATCGCATCAGAGCGCAGACCCATGCCCATCAAAATGGTGTTTACGCCGAGGATGTTTTCAAAATTGGCGACAATCGGTATGGAGCCGCCTTCGCGGGTGAACAGTGGTTTCACATTATACACCGATTCGAGCGCGTCGGCGGCGGCCTGAAGCCCTTCAAAATCCAAGGGGACTTTGACCGGAGTTCCACCGTGATGTTTTTCAACATGCACCTTAACCCCGGGAGGGGCAATGTCGTGCATATATTTTTTGAATAAATCAGCCACTTCATCCTGATCCTGATTCGGCACCAAACGCATGCTGATTTTCGCGCCCGCTTTGGCCGGTAGCACCGTTTTGGAGCCTTCCCCCTGATATCCGCCCCAGATGCCGTTCACATCCAATGTAGGCCGGGCAGAGGCTCGTTCAAGTGTGGAGTAACCTTTTTCTCCGAACACCTCATCAACGCCGATAGCGTCTTTGTAGGCCTGTTCGTCGTAGGGAAGCTCGCGATATTGTTCGCGCTCTTCGGGCGTAAGCTGCTCCACTTTGTCATAAAAACCCGGAATCTGAATCTCACCGTGCTCATTTTTTAGCTTTGCGATCATCGTGCACAGAGCATTCAGCGGATTTTGAACCGCCCCACCGTAAGCACCGGAGTGCAGGTCGCGATTAGGTCCATCCACATACACTTCCATGTAAGAAAGTCCACGCAGCCCATAGGTAATGGATGGCTGATCTTCATCATACATGGTGGTATCCGAAACCATCACCATATCGCATGATAAAAGATCCTTGTTTTCCTGAACAAAAGGTACCAGACTGGGTGAGCCGATTTCTTCTTCGCCCTCAATCAAAAACTTTACGTTTACCGGCAATTCCTCGCCGCTTTTGAGCCAGGAGATCACACTGTTCACGTGAATATAAACCTGCCCTTTGTCGTCACTTGCTCCTCGGGCATATACTTTGCCGTCTCGAACCGTCGGTTCGAAAGCCGGAGTTTCCCACAATTCGTCGGGGTCGGATGGCTGAACGTCGTAATGACCGTAAATCAGAACAGTTGGTTTGTCAGAGCCGGCTTTGCAGTGCTCGGCATAGACTACGGGGTTGCCGGTTGTTGGCTTGACTTCGGCATGATCGATCCCTGCGTTCTTCAAATTATCGGCAATGTAATCTGCCGCTTTGTTGATATCATCCTTGTGGTTGGGATCAGTGCTGATACTCGGTATGCGTAACAATTCGAACAGATCTTCTTCAAACCTGTCACGGTTTTGCTTTATGTAGTCTAATACGGATTCCATAAATACTTTTTGGTTGATGATAAGATTTTGCCGTCAATGGTCAGAATGTCTAACAATGGGCTGACAATATCCTGACTGTTTTGTTTAATTCAAAGTGGATGTGGGGATCAATCCCTTAGTTGCAAATTGGCTTTCGAAGCAGGAGGTTTAAATGCGGCAGGATGTGTGAAGAGCTTTATTTCCTCAAAGTGTTCGTAGGCTGTTGGAGGGCACCCAGCCGCTTGTGCCGTTGCTCAGAGTGATATATGACCAACCATCGTGGCCGTCCTCACTTTTTTTCCGGTTTCGGGTTACCGTGAAGCCTTCGTAGGCAGTGTTTATTTCAGCTGCATTGTCATTGGGTTGTTCAAAAATGGATATCTCATGATCTACAATCACCCCACGTTCAAAATCTTCGGAGTGCCAGTCGAGCCAGATGCCGAAAATGATAATCGCAACTGCCAGCAACATAGAGGGGAGACCTATAATCTTCATCAGCTTTTTCCACCGGGGTTGAATCCACCCGAAACCGAGAATCAAGGCACCTAAATTGAATAGCACGATCCCGCCAATGATCATATTCCAGATGCCCAGTTCAAACTGAATCCAATCACGCCAGGAGGCCGATGGCAGCACAGGAATTGAACCCGATCGGCGCTCGACTTCCTGATCAATGTAATTAAGTCCGTCTACTGCCCGGGCGCGGGTTTGGTTGAATTCACCGGCGCGCATGAAGTAGTACTTGGCAAGTCCGAGCGAGTCCATGCGGACCAGGCTGATGCCCATATTCAGGTAGAGAGGTCCGGCCATGTACCCGGTTTCTTCGATTTCCTGATAGATCTCAAAAGCCTCTTCATACTCCTGCTGACCCATTAAATAAGCCGCACGGTTGAAGTCATCCTGAGGTGTAGCATTTACAGATAGGGCGACTCCAAAAATCAAAATGAAGAACACGATATGGATTTCGGTCCTAATCATTTGATCTTTTTGTCCAGATAAGTGATCAACCCAAGTGTAGCGTCGATATCTTCTTCTGCAGATTCAATTTCCGTCTGCTGGGTGTACCGGATTTTTGAGCAGCGTTTCAGCAGAAACTCCAACCGATCCATCCGGCGGATATCATCCACATAAGGTTGAACAAGATTCATAATACCCTGCTCGGTGTATCCGGCTTTGCGGGTATCCAGTTTGTCGGTAATGAAGGTCAGCAAGGTTCGGTAAATGAGCGCGTAAGCTTCCTTGATGTTGCCATTTTGATTTTCTTTCTTTGCATCGGCCAGCATTGCCCGGGCGGTATTGTAAGCTCCGGATTTACGTTGAAGAGAGGTGTTGCCTAAAACTTTTTGACGGTACTGATGATATTGATAACTGCCGATCAGAATGAAAAACGGCGTGATCAACCCAACCCAGAACCACCACTGACCGGCAAGAATACGATCTTCCGGGGTCAGCCATGCTGTAACGGTATTGATGGGGGACACGCGAAAGCCGCCGGTGTCGGAAGATCCGATTTGAGCGGTGGGATCACGCTCTACGGTCAGCTCAAGCTCCGGCAGTTCAACCGTTTCGTAACTGCGCGTCAGATTATTGTAAACGGCTATGGTGTCAGCGGGAATGGTAAACGTGCCGACTCTTCGGGCGATGAGCACATCCCGGAACTCGTTGGTTCCCTGCATCATCGGTCCGCTCATATCCAGGTCGATGGTTTCCCGGGGCTGGAAGGTGTCGAAGGCAGAGGGAATCGAATATTCGGGACGGTTGAGCAGGGCGAGGTTTCCGGAACCTGAAATTTCCGTAACCATTTCTGTGGACTCACCGATTTGAAGGGTCTCACGGTCAATATAGCGGTCGATGGTCAGCTCGCCGACGGCGTTTATATACTGCCCCTCATTAGGTTGCGGCAGGGAGGCCACATCGAGTTCCATTCGATCGGTTTCGAGTTCTATATCCTGCGTGCCGCCACGGCCGAATAACTCACTATCGCCATCCGGTGGGCGGCCACGAGCATTGATGCGAATTTTGTAGGGCTGCATCCTCAATGTTTCTGCACGGGTGGGGAAGACCGCGTGGCGCATCAAAACAGCCCGGCGGTAGCGTATGCCATCCAGAAAAACCGTCTCCGCTCTGGCCTGATGGTCATCGCTCATATCTTCATGCCAAAACCCTTCGCTGCTCCATCCCTGCGTAACCTGGTAATTATTTATGTTGATATAATCCCTGAAATACACCACGATATCGGCGGTAATCTGCTGGCCGCGGACAGGCTGATCATCAGAAAGCTCTTTCTGGAGAAACATTTCGGGGCGGCGCTCGGTTGGAGGAGCCTGCCCCTGACCGGTTACGCGGATATCCAGTTCGTTGCTGTAGTAGTTTTCCCCATCTACCGCGACACTCATTTGAGGAATGGCTACCAGTCCTTCCTCAACCCCCTGAAGTTGATAGGTGAACCGTTGCACAATGACCGGGCGCCCATCTTCAACGCGGTAGCGGGTTGAAGCTTCCGGGGTGGTCGATGCAAATCGAACGCCCGATATATTCGGCAAGGCAGGGCGCTCAATATGCCGGGCATCTTCAGCTCTGACTTCAATGTGGAGCTCAACGTTTTCACCAATATTGACATATTCACGACTTAGCGAGGCCTGAACGTCAATATCCTCAGCTTGAGCATCCGATGGATAGCTTATGAGCAGCAGGACGGTTGTAAAAAAAAGAGCAAAAAGCTTACCAGTCTTTCTCATCCTGCTCAACCGTTTCCATTTGGCGTTCTTTGAAATCCCGCAACAAATGTTGTTCAATGTTGTCCAGGGCATTGAGCATTTCATCAGCCTCTTCCGGACTCATATCAGAGATATCGGAAATCTGGTCTTCGTGCTGTTCGCCGGGCTCGGGCAAATCACCGGGCATTTGTTGACCGTCTTCATCACTTAATTCCGGCGGAGCGTCGGCAGCATCGGAGTCCTGCGGAGACTGGTCGGGTTGCTCATCGGGCGGCTGCTCCTGCTGTTCCTGTTGATTTTTTCGATAAGCCAGCTCGTAATTGAAACGGGCGTCTTCATCTTGCGGATTGATTTTCAGCGAGTTGCGGTAATGGCGAAGTGCATTTTCCCAGTCTTCCTGATCGCTGAATACGTTACCCAGGTTATACTCGGCTTGAGCCTGCTCCGAAGGCTCATCGCTCTGTTCCCGAAACTGTTTCAGATATTCGCCGGCTTCTTCGTGATCTCCTTGTTGGGCAAGTGTACTGCCAAGGTTGTATAACAGCCGTGGATTGTCAGGGTCGCTTTCCAGGGCCTGACGAAATAGCGACTCGGCTTCCGCAAAATTACCCTCCTGGTAGGCGTTATAGCCTTGACGTGCGGCATCCTGACCGAATCCGGTCAAAAGCATCGACAAAACCAGTAAGAGTAACAAGAAGCCTTTCATAGGGGTCACATATTTTCGGCGACGGCCAGAGTTTCTTCGTCCATCTGCATGTTGGTGAACACGTTGGAAACGTCGTCGTTATCCTCCAGCAGCTCCATCAACTTGAAGTTGGATAGTGCTGTATCTTCATCCACTTTGGTTAGGGTCTGAGGGATACGAACGAGTTCGGCGGATGCAATCTGATAGCCAAATTCTTCGAGTTTTGCCCTGACCGGCATCAGGTCTTCCCTTACGGTATATACTTCCAGGTGATCCTCTTCTTCTTTGATGTCTTCAGCGCCGGCGTCGATGGCTTCGAGCATCAGTTGCTCCTGATCAACTCCTTCAGCTTTGATCTTGATGAGACCTTTCTGATCAAACATGTAGTCCACCGAGCCATTCTGACCGAGTTTGCCGCCGAATTTGGTGAAGGCGCTGCGAATCTCACCAACCGTACGATTCTGGTTGTCGGTGGTGCATTCCACAAAATAGGCAATGCCTCCCGGACCGTATCCTTCGTAGGTCAGTTCCTCGTAGGAGCTACCGCCTTCGAGTTCTCCGGTTCCCTTCTTGATGGCCCTTTGAATATTATCTTTGGGCATGTTTTGCGATTTGGCGTTTTCAATCGCCATGGCCAGCCGGGGGTTATGCTCCGGTTCACCGCCGCCTTCCCGGGCCGCTACGCTGATCTCTTTGACCAACTTGTTAAATATTTTATTGCGGGCGGCGTCAACGCCGGCCTTTTTGCGCTTAATATTTGCCCACTTGGAATGACCTGCCATAAGTAAAAAACTGTTTTTTTGATTGATTCCAGGCTCTTTACGGGAATTAAAGCCTGTTATGATAACGGTTCGCATCCATGATTAGGATATGTGGAAATATCGGCATCCCCGCCGCCAATCGCACGTGTTTGCAGAGGGCTGAATTTACTGATCACCCGAAAAGCAAATAAACGATGATGACCGAGGCAATGATGCCGGCAAGATCAGCAATCAACCCTGTTTGAACCGAATATTTAACCTGCCGGATGCCTACCGCGCCAAAATAGACGGCCAATACATAAAAGGTCGTTTCGGTTGATCCGAACATGGTGGCGGCCATCTTCACGATCAGTGAGTCTTCTCCGTATTGGGAGACCATATCTGCCAGAACCCCGACCGAGCCGCTGCCGGTAAGCGGGCGAAATACCGCCATCGGAAGAACTTCAACCGGAAAACCGATTGGTGACAGCACCGGATCAAGCATGGTCATAAAAAACTGCATCGCCCCACTTTCCCGAAACATGCCGATGGCAAATAAGATGGCAACAAGATACGGAATGATCCGAACGCCGATATCAAAACCTTCACGGGCGCCATCCACGAAAACCTCGTAAACCCGAACTTTTTTAATCAATCCATAAAGCGGAATCAGTACGATAATGAGTGGCAGAATGAAAATAGCAAATGTCTGCATGATCAAGCCTCCTTGTTGTAAGATTCATGGCCGTTGTTTGAGTTATCAGCTTCGATTTTTTGGTCGTCGGGGATATCGTGATCGTGTGGGTCTTCGGGATGAAATTGCTCATAGATCTTGGCTGCGGTGACTCCCACAATCAGAGAAACCATCGTGGCCAGGGCCATGCTGATGACCAGCTCGTTGACGCCGGTTCCGATCAGGGCAACCAGTGTTGCAGGCGGTAGCAGCTGCACGCTGGCAGTGTTGACGGTCAGCAGCATACACATGGCATTGGTAGCCTTTTCTTTGTAGGGATTCAGCTTTTGAAGCTCTTCCATCGCTTTGATCCCCAGAGGCGTAGCGGCGTTACCCAAACCCATGCTGTTTGCCGCCATATTCAGGCTGATGACTCCAAGCGCCGGATGATCTTTCGGCACATTCGGGAATAAGTACTTGAGCACCGGCTGAACTACTTTCACCAGAATGTAGACCAGCCCGCTCTTTTCGGCGACTTTCATCAGCCCGAGCCATAAAGCCATCACCCCGATAAGTCCGATGGCGAGCGTTACCGCGGTTTCGGCCATATCGAAAGCGGCGTCGGTAATGGCGCGAAGCTTCACATAAAGCACTTCCGGAAGGATGATGCCGGCCTCACCGGTCGCTACGTCAAAAGAATCGACTTCGGCGCGGAGTTCGTCTTCATCCTGCTCCTGATCTTCGGCAACATTCTGCCAGTGTTCGGGAAGGTCGCTGGTAACCGGAATTTCCATTTCAGTGAGATCGTCGGTTGGCTGCCATTCGGCCTCAAACTCGCCGTCGTAGTCGTCGATGGTGAACGTTACCGATTGCCGTTCATCCGGGGGTTTTTCTTCGTCAAAGGTGATGTGAACCCGGAACACCTCATCGTTACGATAGGTATCCTGGACGATGTCGGTTACATCCTGGGTAACGGCAAAAACCAGACTGATGATGATCAGTCCGGACCAGATATAATTCAACATAACTGCCTGATTTGTTGGTTGTGAACCACGTTTTCAAAGTTAGTCTGTCGCGAAAGTGGAAAGGATCTAAAAGTCGATACCTTCAAGACTTTTGAGCTCCCATCGCTCACCCGGATCGAAGACCGAGCCCCACCTGGAAGGAATCCCGGGAATAGAAATGCTCACCGGCTCCCTTTCTCTTTTGATCAAACCTCCATCGGGGCTGAACCAATTTTTCATTTTGATGGTCTCCTGAAAATCGGGCACTTCGGTGGAGTCCTTGAGAACTTCAAAGTCCATTTTGGTGAGCATGTTGACTTTGTGTGCTAATACCCCTTCCCGCCAGGGAACATCTATCCTTTCGGTGCGGCGATACAGGCCGGTTGTGCGCACTTCCACTTCTCCGGTGATGTGCCGGTCTCTTACATAAAAATCCAGATATACGGTTTCCGGACCGTGGACTTCGTAGTTGCGATTGGAGCCTTCATCAAAGCGGTAGGGGGTGATCCAACCGGGTTCAAAATCTTCAAAATTCTGGTATTCCGGACCTTCGGGGTCATCGGTGGTCAGCGTATCGAGAACGCGTTCAGTTAGGGTGTGGTCAAAAATTCCGTAAAAATCATCGGCACGCTGAACGATTTCGAAATGATCGTCGCCGTCATCATAATAGGCGGATGTGAATATGTATCCGGGGCTGCCAGGGGTATCAAGACTGTCGAAGTGAAATTCGCGGCGTTTTCGCAGGACATCAGCTCGTTGGGCATGGTCGGTGATTTCCAGATTCTCATCGCGAAGGGTACCGATATGCCGTTCATTCTGGCGTTCAATTTCGTAGACATCATATTCCCAAACAATGTCTTGATCTCTCGGAAAGTCGACCTCCAGTCCGCGCCGGTCATCATCGCCGCAGGCAGCAAGCAAAACGCAAAGTAGTAAGATGATAGCCGGATTAAGGTAGAAACCGGAGGACAAAATTAATTTCATATCGGCAATGCCTCTGAGACGTGAGACGAGTATCTTGGGCCTGTTTATCCCGCACGTATTTTGAAAGGTCTAATATCGGTTATGAAAAACCATAAATCCAGCAATTTCGACACAAAAGTCATCCATGGTGCACCGAGGCATCCGAACCTGACGGATGTGGTTGCCCCCATTCATCCTACCACCATTTTCAACCATCCTGAAACCGGTATGGATGCCTCGCAAGATCATTATATCCGGTCGGACAACCCTAATCGGCGACAGCTTGAGGAGTTGTGTACAGGGTTAGAAGATGGGAGTCAGGCCGCAGCATTCGCATCCGGTATGGCAGCGATTGCTGCCGTTTTTCAAGCTCTTGAACCTGGCGACCACCTGATTTTGCCACAAGATGTGTATCATGGCACGCGCACGTTGGTCAAAAAAATCATGCATCGCTGGAATTTGCAGTTTGATGAAGTGGATACCACTGACTTGGAGCGGGTCAGGCAATCCATCACCCAGAAAACCCGCCTGATTTGGTTGGAAACGCCCTCGAACCCAATGCTTCACATCACCGATATTTCGGCAATTGCTGAGTTGGCACGGGAGTTAGATTCCGGAATTCAGGTGGCGGTGGATAATACCTGGCCGAGTCCGGCTCTGCAGCAACCCCTGAATCTCGGTGCCGACATATCGGTGCATTCAGCCACAAAATATCTGGGCGGGCACAGTGATATCCTTGGCGGCGTGGTGATTAACAAGCAATCCGATGAAATGGCCGGGCGCATACGCGACTTTCAGCAGCAGGCCGGCGGTGTGCTTTCCCCGCATGACAGCTGGATGCTGGTGCGCAGCATTAAAACCCTGGGCTGGCGGATGAAGGGGCATTGCTTGAATGCTCGCAAAATTGCCGGATTTCTGTCGGATCATCCCAAAGTGACGAAGGTGTACTATCCCGGTTTGAAGGACCACCACGGTCATGATATCGCCCAAAAGCAAATGAGCGATTTCGGAGGGATGATTTCTTTTGAAATCTATGGCAGCGCCGAAGATGCTCTGCGTATGGTTGCGAAGGCGAAAATCATCACATCGGCAACCAGTCTCGGCGGGGTGGAAAGTATTTGGGAGCACCGGCGCAGTAGTGAATCCGATGACTCGCAGACCCCGGAGGCGCTCATTCGGTTATCGGTAGGGTTGGAGGATGTTGATGATTTAATTGAGGATATCTCAATGGCGTTGGGGTAGGTTTTAAGCCGTGGATTATTTTGTATTAAACCGCGGATCTTTTGTTTGGATTAAGACGTGACAGGTGTTTGAAACCAGTCACGTCGTCTTGTTGGCTACTAATCGAGATTCTTAGATATAATCTTTTGATAAAGCAATTAACTAAGAGTTCTCTGAACACGTGTTTGTCATTTAAGCAGTAGTATTCAGTTTAGATACCTGAAATCCTTTAGTTTTTGGCAAAATGTTAAGCTTGGCACCTATTTCATAAACTAACCCGCGTAAATCCGTGGCTAATTCCAATCCGTATAAATCCGTCTAAAATCCCCCGACCTCCTTTGTCGGTACGGGGCATGGCGCGGTTAAAAAACATCACCCGACAGGTACTTTTCGGATTTCTTCAATTCGCTCCTTTACCGGGGGATGACTGTAATTCAGGAACACATAAAATGGATGAGGCGTGAGGTTGGACAGATTGTTAGCCGAGAGTTTTTTCAGAGCATCGGCCATACTTTCGGGATCCTCGGTGATTTCAACGGCGTAGTGGTCGGCCTCGAATTCGTGTTTGCGGGAGAGGATTTGCATGACGATCCCGAGGATCATTTCGATTGGGGTAAAAAGGAGCCCGAAAAAAATCAGTCCGGCATAGACTGACATCTGATCCATGTAGAAGGCTTCAAACAGGCCAGGCACGGATAGGAAAAGTTGCAGCAGAGCTAATACCACACCGGTGTGCAGAATGCTGATTACCAGGTTTTTCTGGATGTGTTTTTTCTTGTAATGGCCGACCTCATGGGCCAGAACTGCAACCAGCTCCCTGACGGTGTGTTTTTCGATAAGGGTATCATACAGGGCGATGCGTTTGTTTTTGCCGAATCCGGTGAAAAATGCATTGGATTTGGCTGATCGTTTGGAGCCATCTATCACAAAGACATCCTGCAGCGGAAATTTTACTTTTTCGGCCATATTCATGATAGCTTGACGAAGCTCGCCGTCTTCCAGCGGGGTAAATTTGTTGAACAACGGCATAATCCATGTCGGAGCGATAAACTGGACGATCAGCATAAAAACGGTTACGGCGATCCAGGCGTAAAGCCAGGCGAGGTCACCGGCATGGATGAAAAACCAGAGCACACCAGCCAGCAGCGGTCCGCCGATAACCACCGAAAGCAGCAGACCCTTGATGCGATCCATCACAAAAGTGCCGGGGGTGGTTTTGTTGAATCCATAGCGCTCTTCGATCACAAAAGTGGAGTAGATGCTGAACGGCAGGGAAATGATGGTCTGGGCGAAAACCAGCAGTCCGATGTAAATCAGCCCGGAACTCAACTCACCGAAACCAAAATCTCGCACGATGTGATCCAGCCAGTTAAATCCCCCCGCAAACCAGAAAATTAAAATAACGGCAATGCCGAAAGTGGAGTTGACGAAACCGAACCTTGTTCGATCTCGGGTGTATTCCTGTGAGCGCCGATACTCATCTTTGTCGTAGACATCCGAAAACTCTTCGGGCAGCTCTTTTTTGAGGTGTTTGAGGTTTAAGGTATCGGCGATGAGGTTCAGTATATAATCCAGCAGCAGGGCTGTCAGGATGATCACTCCGAATATATTCATGAATTGTGGATTTTCTTTAACCGCGCCATACCCCGTACCGACAAAGGAGGTCGGGGGATTATCACGGATTTGATACGGATTTATCTTGATAGCGGATTATGTACGATTAGGTGGCTTTTTCAGTATGAAGTTGTTCGGCAGGTAATCAGTTTTTAATATTTTTTTTTATCGCAACCTCGCTAATGAATTTCTAATTTTGGTGGTCAAGTTGATTAGGCGTTTTGCTTTTCGTTTATCACCTGCACCCAAGGTTGCGTTAGCCCGAACTATTTACGTAATTAAAAATGTATAGTATATTTGCAGCTGATTGTTGTGGAAGCGATTTTCCAGAGCGTGAGGAAATGTTGCTATATCAAACAAAAGTTATATTCCTTACCTTGTTTCACGGTTGAGAAAACCATACAATCAGCATTGCTGACATATTTCAGAATTTATACAACAAAAATTATTTCCACCTAACCGTATTCGAAACCTGCTATGGCACGAGTTGAAGTTGTGATGCCCAAAATGGGCGAGTCGATAATGGAAGGTACCGTTATCGAATGGAGTAAAAATATTGGCGATCAGGTTGAACAGGATGAGACCCTGCTTGAAATCGCCACCGATAAAGTGGACTCTGAGGTCCCGGCACCCGAATCCGGAGTGCTGGTAGAAATTCTGGCGCAGGCCGGCGATACGATTGAGGTCGGTCAGCCTATTGCCATTATGGAGACCGACGCTGATGCCGCAGCTTCGGCTTCATCCGAACAGAAAAAGGATGATCAGCCGTCTGAAGAACCAAAACAGGAAGCTGAAAGTAACAAGCAGCCGGCAAAAGCTCCCGAGCCGAAACCTGAACCGGCGCCGCAGGCATCGACTCCATCCGGCAACGGCTCTTCTCAGCCACAACCTCAGGCTGCTGCGCCTCAGGGCACAACTCCGCCGCAGCGAGAAGGTTCCGACGGCCGGTTTTATTCTCCGCTGGTTCGGTCAATAGCCCAGGAAGAGGGCATCAGCCAGGAAGAGCTGGAACAGATCGAAGGTACCGGCAACCAGGGGCGGGTTTCCAAACAGGATATCCTGAATTATGTAGAACAGAAAAAGTCCGGCGCACAACCGGCAGCACAGCCAGCTCAACAGCCGGCAACACAGAAAACACAGCAGAAATCCGGCAGCGGTGAAATCAGTGCCGGTGAAATCAGTGTAGACTGGCCACAGGAAAATGTGGAAATCGTGAAGATGGATCGCATGCGCAAAGTGATCGCCGATCACATGATCAAGTCTAAGCAGACTTCAGCGCATGTTACCACTTTTGCTGAGGCTGACGTAACCAATTTGGTGCGCTATCGCGAAAAAATGAAGGACAAGTTCCAGAAGGAAAACGGTTTTAAGCTGACCTTCACACCATTCTTCATTGAGGCGACTATCCAGGCGCTTCGCGAATTCCCTCTGATTAACGCCTCGGTTGACGGTGATCAGATTCTGTTGCACCGGGATATTAACTACGGTATAGCCGTTGCTCTTGGCGAATCCGGAAGCGGCGGACTGGTCGTACCGGTGATTAAAAATGCCGGAGAGCTGAATCTGCGTGGTATCGCTCGTCAGACCTATGACCTGGCCAATAAAGCACGCAAAAAGCAGCTTTCGCCGGATGATCTGGTTGGAGGAACCTTCACCCTTACCAATTATGGAAGCGTGGGCAATCTGATGGGGACTCCGATCATCAATCAGCCGCAGGTTGCAATATTTGGAACCGGTATCATCGAAAAGAAACCGGTAGTGCGCGATGTTGACGGAACCGATGCGATTGTGATTCGCCACATGACGTATCTCAGTATGAGTTACGACCACCGCATAATCGACGGCGCACTCGGCGGATCATTCGTACAGCGAGTGAAGCAACTACTGGAGAATTTTGATGTAAACCGAGCGCTATAAAGCGGTTCGGGTTTTATCGAAATCTGTTTTATATTGACAGGCGATCGGGGTTTACCGGTCGCCTGTTTTCGTTAGTGCCTGTAAGAAGACGCCTTTATAGGTGATTCACTCGCCCATAAAATGCTCAATGAAGAGCTGTATACTGCGCTTACTTGGAAGTTTGCGCACTTTAAACTGAATGTTTCTTACAGGCATTAGTTAGAATACTACTTGCTTTCTTAAATTCAGTTTTAGGGTTGAACATGCACATATCTCGCACGGTCGGGGATTTACGCAAACAGATTGCGGAACTTAAGCAAATAGGGAAAAAAGTTGCATTGGTTCCCACCATGGGAGCGCTTCACGAGGGGCATTTATCGCTTATACGGATTGCAAAAAAACATGCGGATGCAGTTATTGTATCCGCATTTATAAACCCCACACAATTTGGTCCTGGTGAAGATTATGACC
Source organism: Balneolales bacterium (assembly GCA_007135115.1). Classification (GTDB taxonomy): domain Bacteria; phylum Bacteroidota; class Rhodothermia; order Balneolales; family Natronogracilivirgulaceae; genus SLJN01. The sequence goes on along the minus strand of SLJN01000098.1, from coordinate 1,847 downwards.
GCTACCCCAAAACAGAGTCATTCGATATCAACGCCTGTGAAGCCGAAGGGGTAGAAATTTATTTTATGCCCGGTGTGAAAGAAATGTATGGTGAAAAAAACCACATCGGCTTTAGCATAGACAAGCTGGATGAACATCTCTGCGGAGCCAGCCGGCCTCATCATTTTAAGGGGGTGGTTCAGGTCGTTAACAAGCTTTTTAATATCGTTGAACCCAATGTGGCTGTTTTCGGACAAAAAGACATTCAGCAGTACAAAATCCTGGAGCGTATGCGAGATGAGTTTGCACATCCGGTAGAGATGGTTCGGGCTCCGATTGTTCGAGATACGGATGGGTTGGCTCTTAGCAGCAGAAATGCGTACCTGACCAAAGATCAGCGAAATAAAGCTCCGATGCTTTATCAGGCGCTGCATTATGTTTCCATGCGAATCCAAAAAGGGGATACCCACCTGACAAACCTGCTCGAAGACCGCAAACGCACTCTAACTGCTAACGGTTTTCAGGTAGATTACTTCCAATGTGTGGAGACCAACGAACTACAGCCGGTAACTGAGCCGGAGGCCGGTCAAAACTATATCGTAGCCGGGGCCGTTTATCTTGGTGCCACCCGGCTCATTGACAACATCATTGTTGAAGCATCAGACAGGGTTAAGTGATTTTTTATGACACTTGAAATGTTTAAATCCAAACTCCACCCGCTTACCGTAACGGAGGCGGATTTGTATTACGAAGGCAGCATCACGCTGGATCAGGAACTTCTTGAGACTGCGAATTTGCTTCCGTATGAAAAAGTGCAGGTCGTTAATATTAATAACGGCAGTCGTCTGGATACCTACACCATCCCTGCTGAACGGGGGAGTCGCACGGTATGCCTTAACGGTCCGGCTGCACGCCTGAATCAGGTGGGGGATCAGATTATTGTGATATCCTATGCCCGGATGTCTCAAGAAGAAGCACAGGAACACAAGCCCCATGTGGTACTGTGTGATAATGAAAATAATCCTGTCAAAATTCTGACGGAATCGCTGCCGGGGAAAACGGTAGAAGAAGTTCGTGGATAAAAAAGTTTGGCCGGGGATTTACACGGTTTTTACAGTCAAGTGCATGTTGGATTCCAAAAGCGGTTGTCCAGTTCCAGCGGGTTGAGATCTGTTAATTGAATTTTACCGGCATTAGGATGTTGGGGATTGATCACATAATTGAATTCCTCGGGGACAACAGCGGAGGGTACTTTAAGCACAAGGGAGCTGCCGTTTTGCAGCATTTCATCGCCAACCTGACGGGTGAAATCATCAAAGGGAAATCTGCTCCAGGAGTCAGGTAAATCGGAAGGAGTTAGGGTAGTGGCGGGGGCTTTATCCGGCAAATTTATAGCAAGTAAGACCATATCCGCCGGGGCTGTTTCAAGAGTGGTATGAACAAGAAGTTCCAGGATGCAAAGCGAGCGATGATGTGAGGTGTATAACGCCGGAATGCCTTTGCTGTTCCAGCGGCCTCCGTATAGTTGCGCTCCTCTACCGGATAGGTCTCTGGCATATTTCTCTTTAGCGATCCGGTAAACCGTCATGCGACGATGCCATGTTCAATGCGGCCGAGTTCGTCTAACAGAAGCTGGATGCCAAACATCGAATCCAGGAGGTCGAAAGGGCGCGACTGGTTGAAAGCGGCGGATGGTTTACGCATCCAGGCAAAAAAACGCTCACTGCTACCAAAAACCTCGATGCCACGATTGAACAAATGGGCAAGCATAAGCAGTTTTTCCGAAACCGCCATCGAAAACCGCCCTCCACTTTTTTGGTAGCGTTGCAGGCTGCGATCGGAAAGCCCCAGAATGTGCGACCAATCCT